>JAUIJQ010000261.1 GCA_030431165.1 Rhodothermia bacterium
CCGCCTGCAGATAGGCTCACGGTGACGGTGTCGTGCACGAACGGGTCGAGATCCTGATCAGCATCGCGTAAGCGCACAACCAGGGCTTCACCGCTCAGATAACGTCGGACCGCCATCAGGCTGACATCGGCCGGCAGCGCCACGTCTCCCGCGCGGGTGATCGCGGTTTGCGTGCAGGCGCCGGCGGGCAGATGGAGATCGACTTCTCCCTGAGTATCGATCGCGAATGTTTCGAGTTCCGCTGGCGTCGGATCGATGGACGTAATGTCGAGCGGCACATCGACGACAAAGATACCCGCTCCAGGTAAAGACGCCGGGTCGCCCCTCGACACGCCCGAAAGTAGAAAAGGCGCGCCCGCAAGCAACTGCAGCTGGCTGTCGGGCACATTGGAGGGAAACAGAAATCGCGCCGGTGCGACCACCTCTATTCTGTAGCGGCCGGCTGGCACATAGGGAAACCGGAACGTTCCGGGCGGAAGCACGTATTCTGTGCCGGCATCGTCTCGGACGGTTGTGCCGGTGCGCACCGTAGATGGAAAGCTCGCGATGCCATCGTCACCGAAAACCGCCGCCGGCTCGCCCGCAGCCGCATCAACCAGGCGTACCTGCACATCGTCTACCAGCCGACCGGATGCAGAATCGAAGACCCGGCCAAGCGGATCGACCCGCACCGAATCACGAATGACGACGCCCTCACTCCCGGAGCGATAGGCCGCCGTCAGACGATCATCGACCGCGGCCTGCAGACGGCAGTCCCGAGGCACAGCCGCTGCCCGAACGAGCTGCATGTAGCCCACGAAAACGCCGGAATCCGAAGCGGTTTCCGTCAGCCGAAGACGTTCCGAATCGCCGCTGTCCAGAGATACATCCAGGTCGAGCACATCACGAGACAGCGCGTTCAGATTCGCCCCATCGTCGCGCACTTCGAAAAACACCACATTACCGCTTTTCAGGGCGGCGGCATCGCTCAGCGCAATCGTTCCGGGCAACGTCAACGCTTCTCCGCGCACATTCTGAACACCACCGACGGGTCTGACACTGCCATCGACAGAGCACTGCCCTTCGGCAACCTGATAGCTTGCGCCCCCGGGTGCTGCCTGCAGGATGCCCACGGACGCAGGCTGGCGCAGTCCGTCATCTGCGGTAATGGTGAACGTTTCCGAGTACGTACTGTTACCCGGGTCGGTAGCCGTCACGGTGACTTCAACGCGCTCGCCCGGAGCCAGGCTGGCATCCGGTGCCAGCGTGAGCACGCCGTCGATGACATCGAAGCGGGGATCGGATACGACGAGCGTGTGGGTATCGCGCTCGTCCGGGTCGGCGACCGTCAGAGCACCCACAGGCGCACCCGCCACGTTGGCCGGAACGGTGCCGCCCGCAAGAGACAGATCGTACGGCGGGCTGTTACCCGCCGCGGTGTCGGTGGTCAGAGTATGGGTCGCTTCAATCTGATGGGCGGCGCCATCGATGGAAAAAGAAGCCACGCCGGTATTGGTGATCGGCGTGTTGGGCGCTATGGCAAGCGCCTGTTCGGCAAAGGACAACAGGATCAGCAAAGCGCCGGAGGCAACCCGGGAACGAAACGGGCGGCTGCAGAGAACCGCCCGTGCGCGCATCAGCACGCGTTCGAACACACCCAACATCCTTGCTGAGTCCTGTTGTAGCGGTTACGGCGCGTCGTTGATGGTAACGAGATACGCGACGTAACCCTGCTCGCCTCCGGCGCAGGTGCCCAGCGGCGCATCATCCACCTCCGGATCGCCGGCACCGAACGCCTGAGCCGAGGCGTTGGCTGCCTGGCAACCGTGCACCCAGATGGTATCCAGGTCGGTGATGATGTTGGTGCGGTCGAGTGTGAAGGTCGTCGCCGTTCCGCCGACATCGAACGTAACCGAAGCCGGCACGTCTACGGCGGTCGTCGGGTTGGCCTGGTCACCGACCAGAACTTCGCCCGCAGAGTCTGGAATGTCGTCATCGATCGCAACGTTCTGACCGGAGAGCGAAGCGGTGTTGTTGGCGACACCGACCACATAGAGGAGCACAGCACCGGGCAGCGACTTTGGATTCGCGCCGTTGGCAGTGCCCGTGCCGTCGTAGGCGTTACCGGTGATGGGGTCATAGAGCACTTCCACATGCTTGGCAACGGACAGCGCCACGATAGAGATGAAGCCGCTGGTATCCGAGCTCTGACCGTCGAAGTCGGCATCAGGCGTACCGAGGGCTGAGCTGCCGACGAAGTCGTACTGAATGTCTTCCGAGTTGGCCGAGCCTGCGTCAGCGAAGACAATTTCCACACTGTTGAGCCCGTTGGCAACGTCGGTGGAGGAACCTCCTGGTGCGGCGTTGCCGCTGTCGTCACCAACCAGCGCCGTGCCCGCGTTGGCAACAGCCGCCACGACCGTGAAGCTCCGGTACTCATCACCGCCCGCAGCCGCCGCCACATCGACGATCACTTTGATGTTCGTGGTCTGGTTTTCGGTCAGAGAGCCGATGTTCAGCTCGGTGACACCCGAAGGATCGAGCGCCGCCGATTGCTCACCGCCGTCGATGGCGTCGTTATCGTTCAGGTCGTTCCACACCGTACCGGTAGCCGGCGTCGGGTTGAACGCCGTCGGCGAAGCACCCTGAGCCGTAAAACCGGTTACCGCAGCGGCCGCCTGATCCACTAGAGCGATGACCACGTCCACAGAGTCGTTACTCTGGTTGGTCACCAGGTAATCCAAAGCGTTTACGGAGCCTGGTGTGGCGCTCTGGCCGGGAATCGCAGTGACCCAGTCGCTGTTCTGGGTGGTCACGTCCAGCACCAGCTTACGGTCCACCTGAAAGGTGACCGACGCATTGGCTGTCTGAGAGACGCTGTTGACGTCGAAGGAAAGCGTCACATTGTTGGTGACGGCTGTTCCCGCGTCAGTACCTTCCGCGAAGGCCGACGGTGCTACGCCGCCGGCAAGACCAGCAGCGACAACTCCGACGCCCAGCAAACGGGAGAAACGATTGAGGCAGTTCATGACTACTCCTTTTCCTCATCTGGCGGTTACCCCCGTTTCCGCGATTAATGTCAGTTCCTTCCAGGAACCGTTACTTGAGACGTACGTTGAACGTCACATCTCCACTCTGACCGGGATCGAGCGCAGGCTCGAATATCCAGCGTATGGTCGTGTAGTCGGCGGCCTGTGCAGCCTGGGTCGTGCCGTCACGCTGCACTTCGAGCGTTTCCGGCTTTCCGAAGGTTTCACCTCCGTCCACACTGAATGTAATTTCCGTGCCACTGCCCGCGGCGGTGCCTTCCAGGTAAACCGTCTCGGCGGGCAGAGGGTTGGTGATGACGATGCTGCCCGCATCCACAGTCTCATCACCGGCGTTGGTGAACGTGATGGTGTAAAGCAGCACATCTTCAGGCACCACGCTCTCAACCGCCTCTAGACGCCGGGTCACCTGGCCGTTTTCATCAAGCACCGCAACCACCTTCTTTACGGAGGTGGCAAGCTCCACGCCGGCATGAGCAGCACCGCCCACCAGCAACAGGGCCAACCCCAGCACCTGGACAAATCGTCGAAACATCCTGATCTCCTTGACCGTCATAAGTAGGCGCACGATTTAACGGACCGCGGCGCGAAAAGTCACGCGACGAAGGCCCGACCCTGCCGCCATCGAACCGATGGCCACAGAAACCGTATCCGTTGCGTGATCGAAGCCGGCGTCATCCTGACCAGCCGGCAGAAAATCATCGTCGAGCTCAGCACCATCGAGCATCAGCGTTCCCGGGACGTACGCGAGCTCCGGGGGCAGCTGATCGGTGAGTACGAGTTGCCCCACAGATCCGGTGCCGACAACCTGCACCGCAAGCTCATAGGTAATCTCGGCACCGCTGATCACCCGTGAGCCTCCTGTCCCGTCGCTCACAGCAAGCGCCGTTTTATGCATGCTCACGATGGGGCCATCCACCTGAAGCGTACCTACCGCGGAAACGGTCGAAGCACGTGGCTCGTGGGAAAGCCCCACCACTACATCAACCGAGCGATCTCCCAGGCCGGGGAATGTCGCTCCGGGCACCGGGAAGCCCGTGTCGTCCGGGTGGGTGACGCCGAGCGCCTGAACGAAGGTGCCCGCGACCGCAGAAAGTCGAACCGACCCCTCATCCGCGCCGGGGAGCGAGTCGGGCACGTTGAGCTCGACGTAGACAACGATCGTTTCGTCGCTGCCGATCAACGGATCGTCGGTACCACCGACATAAACGAGATCACCGCCATTGCCGCTCTGCAGCCCCGGAATACCGTTACTTTCGATGTACAGCTGTACGAGCTCCGGGTCGAAGCCGCCTTCGTCCACGTCGGTATCGACAACGAGGCGGAACACCTCGTCGCCATTTCCCGTGTTGGTGACATCGAAGCTGAGCACCCCCTGGCGCGACGGGCTGGAGATGAGCACCAGCCCACCGTCACGGCTGACCGTCGCAACATCCAGGCGTTCATCCACCCGAGTGATGGCACTGGCGCTTTCGACGATCGGTTGAGCAGCACCGTCAATCTCGAAGGAGAGCGTCGCGGTATTGGTGATCAACGTTCCGGCATCCGTTCCGAGCGCCCACGACGCGGTGCTTGCTGCGAAGAGCAAGGCAAAAATCAATGGCTGTCGGGCAATGCGTCGCAACTGTCAGAAATCCATACAAAACAGGTACGATGCTCTTACGAAAACAGACAGTTTTCTGTGATTGCCATCAACAAGGTGTCGCGAAAACGTAAATTCCGCGTCAAATAGCAGGCGGCGCGCCAACGGCTACTCCGCGGGGCGGATATCCACAGACTCGGTGATCGGGTCGAAGTAGATCTCAGCTTCGCCGGCACGCAGGGAGCGGATGACCTGATCACGCTTCTGGTCCAGCGTGTAGTCCCGCCCGTAATCCGTGCCTTCGCGCAGCACGAACTCGTCGACGATGCCGGCCAGCACCTCAGCAGATAATTCTTCGAGTGGTATCTTCACGGGCAGATTGTGACGCAAAACACGCCCCATGACTTCACCGGTTGCTTTCGCCCGGAGTTCGTTGCATAACGATGTTCGCAACGCGTGGGCACACATGAGCCCGGAATGCGTGTTCCAACCGGATAGGGAACCATGGCAGAACAGGATCACATTCTAATCGTCGAAGACGAGCCCATCACCCGAGAGCAGCTCGTATCGTATTTCGAAGACGAAGGCTTTCTCGTTTCTTCGACGGGCTCCGGCGATGAAGTTCAGAAACTTGTCAACGAGACCGACGTCATACTCGTGCTGCTGGACATCAAGCTTCCCGGCAAAGACGGTCTGACGCTCACCCGTGAGATTCGCACCAATTCAGACGTTGGCATCATACTGGTGACCAGCAAGAACGAGCAGATCGACCGCATCCGCA
>JAUIJQ010000262.1 GCA_030431165.1 Rhodothermia bacterium
CTGAATCAGACGATCGTAGCCGAGGGCAATTTCGATCGGGTCAAGCTCTTCGCGTTGTACGTTCTCGACGATTGCCATTTCCAGCATCGTCTCGGAGTCGGCGTCGCGGACGTATGCGGGCACCTTCGACAGGCCTGCCAGCCGCGCAGCCCTGACGCGCCGTTCACCCGAGATCAGCTCAAACCCACCGTCGGATTGGCGTACTGTGATTGGCTGAATGATCCCCAGTTCACGGATTGAATTCGCAAGGTCGTTGAGCGCGTCGTCGTCGAAGTGTTCGCGCGGCTGAAACGGGTTCGCCTTGACCCTGTCGAGATCAACTTCTGACACGCGACCGACACGCGGCCGATCTTTGAAGTCATAAAGGGGCGTGCCGGCGGGGGAATCCGATCCGGTTGTGTCTGCCTGTGAACCCGGCAGCAGGGCTTCGAGGCCGCGGCCAAGGGCGGACTTCTTTGACGCGGACTTCTTTGACATAGCTGAGGTAGTTAGTAGTACCGGCGAGCGTACGGGCTAGCTGCTCAGTGCGGTGGTTTCGCGCGTTGCCGACTCCCGCTCCAGGAAAGCCTCGTTGCGTGCAATCACTTCACTGGCGAGACTGATATAGTTTCGTGTGCCCGTACTCGTAACGTCGTAGAGAAGTACCGGCTTACCAAAGCTCGGTGCCTCCGACAGTCGCACGTTTCGCTGGACGATTGTTCGGAAGACCCGGTCGCCAAAGTAACGGCGCACCTCATCGGCAACCTGGTTGGCGAGGCGCAGCCTGGTGTCGAACATCGTCAGCACAACGCCTTCGATGTCCAGTGCGGGATTCAGGTTCTGCCGTACAATCTTGATTGTGTTCAGAAGCTGACCGAGTCCCTCAAGTGCGAAGTACTCAGCCTGGACCGGGATGAGTACCGAGTCGGCTGCCGTGAGCGCGTTCAGAGTGAGCAGGCCGAGCGACGGGGGGCAGTCGATGATGATGAAGTCATACCGACGTCTCGCAGACGCGACCGCGCTTTTGAGGATCCGCTCTCGATCAGCCACTTCAACCATCTCGATCTCGGCGCCGACAAGGTTGATGTGGCTGGGGACCACATCGAGGTATGGCATGTCGGTTGACCGGATGGCCTCTTCCAGCGTGACAGACCCGACGAGCACTTCGTACGACGTAGCCACGGCTGAGCGCACGTCCAGCCCGACCCCGGACGAGCAATTCGCCTGGGGATCGAAGTCGATCAGAAGCGTCTTATGCTCTGTCGCGGCGAGCGAGGCAGCCAGGTTGACCGCGGTCGTGGTCTTGCCGACTCCGCCCTTCTGGTTCGCGACTGCGATGACTTTGCCCATGCGGTTCTCGCGGATTGTGCCATTGTAGCGCCGTTTGCGCATTTTTCTGGCATCCGGAGCAACTGTAAAAGTATGAAGCGGGGCTGTGGTAAACCACAGCCAACGGGTGCCTGGTTCCCACCGCGGCTGGTGCAGGGACCTGGATACGATCCAGTCGGACAACCGCCTGTTTCTA
The DNA here is from genome assembly GCA_030431165.1 of Rhodothermia bacterium. Classification (GTDB taxonomy): domain Bacteria; phylum Bacteroidota; class Rhodothermia; order Rhodothermales; family JABDKH01; genus JANQRN01. The sequence continues at coordinate 1,505 of JAUIJQ010000262.1, forward strand.
CCTATTTTAGAGGTTTACGGGAGACCATGGCGCGTCGATTTGTACTTCAACGGGAGCCTGAGCTGGAGGTGCCCGCGCGGTTCACACTGGACTACGCGGATGCACTGAATGAGCAGCAATACGCCGCCGTAACGGCGGGCAACGGGGCTTTCCTCGTGATCGCGGGGGCAGGCACGGGCAAGACGCGCACGCTCATCTACCGGCTTGCCTACCTGGTGGAATCCGGGATTCTTCCCGAGCATATCCTCTTGCTGACGTTCACCCGGCGGGCAGCATCCGAAATGCTTGCGCGCGCCTCAAACCTGCTTGACGGCCGCTGCCAGCGCGTTCAGGGCGGGACCTTTCATGCGTACTGTCTCTCCGTTCTGCGACGGTATGCGACGCGGCTGGGCTACCCGGAGAACTTCACCATCCTCGATTCCAGCGACGCGGCTGATGTCGTAGACGTCGTGCGCACGGCGTCTGGGTTCAACCGGTCGTCCAGGCGCTTTCCCAAGAAGCGGACGCTCCACGCAATCTTTTCGACGTGCGTAAACCGCCAGCTACCCGTCGTGGAGGTGCTCGAGCAGCGATTCCCGCAGTTTCTTGAGCTGACGGATGACATCGAGTCCCTTGGGCGCGCCTACCGGGACTACAAGCGCCAGTACGGTCTCATGGATTATGACGACCTGCTTATGCAGACGGGCATTCTGCTGGAGCAGGACGCCGACGTCATGCGCGCCGTGGCCGAGCAGTGCCGCCACGTCCTCGTCGATGAATTCCAGGATACCAACCGACTGCAGGCCCGGCTAGTTGAGTTGTTCAGCAGCGTACACGGCAACGTGATGGCCGTCGGCGATGACGCACAGAGTATCTACCGATTCAGGGGTGCTGAGCCCGAGAACATTTTTGCGTTTCCCGAACGGTTTGAAGGGGCCCGGGTCCTGCGACTGGAACACAACTACCGGTCAACGCAGCCCATCCTTGACCTTGCGAATCTGCTGATCTCGCGTGCGTCGCGCCGATACGACAAGAAGCTTTTTTCGGATGGCAGGGACGGCGAGAAGCCGGGCCTGATTGCGGCGCCCGACGATCAGACCGAGTGCCGATTTGTCTGCCAGATGATCGCCCTGCTCCGCGAGGAAGACGTCGCGTTGAATCGAATTGCCGTGCTGTTCAGAAGCGGGTTTAATTCCTACGCGCTGGAGATTGAACTCAACCGTCGCAACATCCCGTTTGTCAAATACGGCGGGGTGAAGCTCAGTGAGGCCGCACACGTTAAGGACGTGATGGCATTCCTGAAGGTTGTCGAGAATCCCCGGGACGCCTCTGCATGGAATCGTATCCTGCTGCTGCTCGACGGTGTCGGGCCAAAGACGGCGCAAGAAATAATCGCCTGGGCGGCTTCAGGTGAGGGTGAACCTTTCGTGCTCGACGATCGCCCTTTCTCACAGCGCTACATAGACGCACTCGTCACGCTGTTTACCACGTTGCGCAAGGTGCGCTCTGAGGAGTTGCCCCTGCAGGCCCAGGTTGAGTCGATTCTGGAGTACTACGAACCCATCCTGCAGCGCAAGTACTTTGAGGACTTTCCAAAACGACAGCAGGATCTGGATCATTTTGTCGGATTGACGTCACAGTACACGAGCCGATCCGGCTTTCTTGAGTCCCTGGCGCTGGATCCGATCGAGTTGACCGCGCTTGAGGCAGAGGCGGCAGAGGACGACGAACCACCTCTCATCTTGTCCACGATCCATTCGGCAAAAGGCCTCGAATTTGATACCGTGTTCGTGATTCAGGCGCTTGAAGGCGTTTTGCCTTCCGGTTACGCGATGAAAGATGATGAGGCGCTCGACGAAGAGCTGCGCCTGCTGTACGTCGCGATAACCCGCGCGGAACGGAATCTGTTTGTATCCTATCCGACGGTGCAGCAGAGACGGTTTGACGAGGCATACTTTGCGAGGCCAAGCCGCTTCATCGCTGATGTTGACGAGTCGATACTTGAGCCGATACGTCTGGAGGAGGCACCCTCCGCGTCGTCGGAGTCAGTACCGGCGCTTGGTCCGCCGGCGACGGGCCTGCCCGAGTCGACCCGGTCTGAGGAACGAAAACCGCCATCCGACGACATCGCCGGGCTCCCGTTCTGACGGTGCATGTGAGTGCGCTGCCTCCTTCTTGTAGATTTTTTCTTTGACGGCTCGACGATGATTCGAACAGTGGCGACTTCCCGTGCAGACTGAAGAGATCATACCAACGCGGCCGCGCGGCGAAGTGCGCATCATTCAGGTCGGGCTGGACTCCATGCACGTTGTGCGAGACCTCAATCAGCGGATCTTCGGCGAGGAGCGGGTGATCAACACGTTTGATCGCGAGGATCTGATGATTCTGCTGGCGTTGATCTCTGACGAGCCGGTGGGCTTCAAAATCGGATACAAAGAAAACCGTTTCCTCTACTACAGCGCCAAGGGTGGCGTGCTGCCCGAGCATCGCGGCGTCGGTATCGCCAGAAAGCTGCTCGAAGGGATGGTGGCACGGGCCCGATCGTGGGGCTACCGACGGCTGGCGTACGACACGTTTCCAAACATGCACGCCGGCATGACGGTGCTCGGGCTACGAGAAGGTTTTCGCGTCGTCAAGGCAGATTTTAACACGGCGTACAACGACTTCCGGATTCGCCTCGAAAAAGCGATCTAATCGCGATCGGAAGGGTAGTCGGGCAGCAGCCCCAACATCCGACCTAGAAAAGCGCGTAGATGAAGGGCGCGAGCGCTGAGCCCTGAGTGAGTACAATCAGGAAGCTCAATAGCCCGAGAACGATCAGAATCGGGGCCAACCAAAGCTTCTTGCGCACCTTCAGGAAGTCCCAGAAGTCGCCCAGTACTGCAAGCCTGCCCATAACGTCGCCATTGTTGAGTTGCACGTGAGTATTTCTTCGGGGCGCCGGAAGTTCCGGCAGGGCGGCATTTGCGTGCAACCGATCCACCGCAACGTCGTATTCGACGCTCTGCACCCATGAACCGCGCCCACTTGACCCAACTCGTTGCCTGTTGATGAAGTTGATGAATCTGTCAACCTTTCGGGAGTCCGTTGCTATCGCGGCGAGAGCAATTTGGGCACAGAAGGTCCGATCAGTCCTGACGACCCTGGGCATCATCATCGGGATTCTTGCCGTGACGTCGATGGGCACCGTCGTCAATGGTCTGGAGAAGGGCTTCGAAAACGACATCGCCGAGCTCGGGACGGACGTTGTCTACGTCGAAAAATGGCCGTGGCGGCCCGTGCGCGATTGGTGGAACTACATCAACCGGCCCAACATGACGGAGTCGCTCGGTGACGACATGGAACGTCGCTCGCGCTACGTTACCGCCGCCGTCGCCGTAGTACGATCGGATGCAACCGCCTCCTCTGAGTATCACACGCTACCGTCCATTCAGGTCGAGGGCGTTGAGGCAGACTACACGGATGTTCACGTCTTTGACCTCGAGGAGGGCTATTTCTTTGGCGAGTACGAGGCGCGATCAGCGGCGCACGTGGCTGTCGTGGGCTATGACATCGCCCGCAGTCTTTTTCCTAACGTCGCCGCAATCGGAAAGCAGATTCGGCTGAATGGCCATCGCTTTCAGATTATCGGGATAGCTGAGCGCAAGGGATCCGGAAGTGATAGCGGGTCTTCGCTAGACAACCAGGTCAAGATTCCCTTTACCACGTTCCAGAAGCTCTTTGGCACGCGCTGGCGCGACGTGTCCGTGCAGGCGAAGCTTGTCGACAGCGAGTTGATGGACGAGGCCAAAGATGAGATCACCGGCATCTTGCGCGTCTCTCGAAAACTGGACGCCAAAGAAGGCAATGACTTCGAGGTCAACGACCAGCAATCACTCAGAGAGACGTTTGCACCAATTAA
>JAUIJQ010000263.1 GCA_030431165.1 Rhodothermia bacterium
CTGACTGTACCTGGGCAGAGGTCATGACGGCGATCCCCGTCTTCTTGAAGGCACGCGCGAGCTCTTTGGAGACGTCTTCGTCTTCAACGGGGACAACACGGTCCTGTACTTCAACCACAGTGACCTTCGTGCCCATGTTGTGATAGAAGTACGCGAACTCTACCCCGATGGCACCGGCACCAACGATGACCATGCTGTCGGGCTGGTCACGCTGCGTCATCGCTTCTTTGTACGTGATGATCTTCTTACCATCAACCGGCAGCGGCGGGATTTCGCGGGCGCGCGCGCCGGTGGCGACGATGATGTGATCGGCGGTGAGTTCAGCCGGCTCTCCAATTTTGTTGCCGTCCATATCCACCGACGGTTCGATTGTCAACTTGCCGGCCGAAACAAATCGTGCGTGGCCAAGGTGGACGTCGATCTTGTTCTTCTTCATCAAGAACTGGACGCCCTTGTTCATCTTGTCGGCTACGCCACGTGAACGCTCTACGACGCGTGGGAAATCTACCGATGCTGACCCGTCCAGATTCAGGCCGAAGTCGCTCGCATGGCTGACCGCGTCCATGATCTCAGCGGATTTCAGTAGAGCCTTGGTCGGGATACATCCGATGTTCAGACAGACGCCACCAAGCTTGTTTTTTTCTACGACAGCGGTCTTGAAGCCGAGTTGAGTGGCGCGGATGGCGGTTTCATAGCCTCCGGGCCCGGTTCCGATCACAATGACGTCGTAGTGTTTCGCAGACATAGTGCTGATTCGTCAGGAGTGGTAATCGAGGGGGTCAGAAGCTAGCGAAGGGGGGGGACCCGTCCAACCTAGAAGCGTGAGGCGTTCGTCAAAAACCCGGTTGGTCACGAACCACGCTTCGGCACCACAAATCGTCTCTCGACATCCATGATTTTGTCGACGCGTGCTGCGTGTCGCCCACCTTCGAAGGATGTGGCGAGAAAGACGTCGACAATGCGCTTGCAGACCTCGATCCCCGTGCCCCGACTTCCCAGTGTCAGGACGTTGCAGTTGTTGTGGGCGCGTGCGTTCCAGGCATGGAACTCGCTGGCGGCCGCGGCCGCCCGTATTCCCGGCACCTTATTGCAAACTATGGCAGATCCGGGGCCGGCACCATCGATCATTATGCCCAGATCAACCTTCCCGGATGCAACGGCGGAGGCGACCGCGTACGCAAAATCAGGATAGTCACAGCGGTCCGGGCTGTTTGTGCCGACGTCAACCACGCGCCACCCGAGTTCAGTCACATGCCCGGCGAGCTCCGCCTTCAATTCGTAACCGCCGTGGTCGGCGCCGATTGCTACCGACAGGGCGCTACGGTTGGCTGCGGTGGCATCCCCGCGATCGCCTACGCCTGGAGTGTCTGTGACCGGTCGATCACGATCAGATAGCAGCACAATCCCGACGTCCCGGGCGCGGTCGCGCGCCTGCGGAGTCACAATTGCGTCGGTCGGAACGTGAAGCGCCGACTCGCCACGCGCACGTGCCTGGTCAACCGTTGCCTCGAGTATCAGTAAACGCTTCTTCGCCATGCTGGCGAAACTACGTACGACGCCACTTGCTAGCCAACCGTACGCCGTGCGCCCCGACTAAGGCCGCCCCAGCCACGGCGCAGGATCAATCGGCTGTCCGTCCTTGAAGATGGCGAAGAAGAGTCCTTCACCTTTAGGCTCGGCTTCGGTCCCGGAACGGCCAAGGCTCTGTCCGGCGACAACAGATTCACCCTGGCCAACGTACAGAACCGAGAAGTTGCCGTACACAGAGTGGTACTCGCCGTGTTGGACGATCACGTACGTCCCGAAGTCGATCATAACATCGACCGATATGACCGTGCCCTCGAAAACGGACTTGACCTCCGCCTGAGGCGAGGTCGCGATGAAGACGCCGGGATTGGGCGTCTTTGTGCCAAGCTCTTCGTTGACGATCTCGCCAAACGGCTCCCGGACGACACCGATTGCAGGCCAGGGCAGTTTTCCGCGGTTCTCCTGGAACGGTCCGGTTAGATCGACACCAGACGGCGAAGTGCTGCGCGACCGGCTGGCTGCAATCATCGAAGCAAGCTTTGATTCAACCTCGGCGACCGCGGCCTCGCGCTCGTCGATCGACTGCTGCAGATTGTTCTCCGCCCGTCGCAGACGGCTGACAACACCCTGGCGCTCCGAAACAGCTTTCTGTAGCTCGGCTTCTTCGGCGCGCGCGCCGGCGATGAGGTCGTCAGTCTGGCGATACGTAGCCTCAAGCCGTTCACGCTCCTCCTCGAGATAGGTCGTCGCGGCCTTGATCATCTGGAGTCGCTCGCGTCGCTGATCGGCAAATCGACGCAAGTACCTTACGCGTACAAGCATCTGGTTGATTGACTCTGCCGCAAGTATCAGCGCAATACTGTGGGTGCGACCGTACTTGTAAGCATGCGTTGCCCGACTTCCATATTCCGTACGAAGCTTCTCGAGGTCGGCTTCGGCAAGATCGAGTCGCGTCTGAAGTGAGTCCCGGATCAGTTCCATTTCTTCGCGACGCTTCTGGTACGTCTGTACCAACTCGCGGCGAAGCGCTATTTCCCGATTGAGCCTGTCGAGCTCCTGCAATCCGGCCCGCGTCCTCAGACGCGCACGAGACAGCTTCTCTTCGTCGGCTGCAACCAGTTCTTTGAGCTGCTCAAGGCGACGTTGTGTCGCGTCAAAGCCTTCACCTTCCTGCGCGTATACCTCTTGAGCGGCTGTGCCCCCAAGGGCGAGACACACGAGCAGCAGCGCAAGCGCAAAGTTCGGTCGGATTGTGAGCACGGGTCGCAGCATCATTTACCTTACGAGCACTGTCTCAGCGCCTTCACTGACGGACAGCTTCATGTTAAGGGAGGCCGGATTCAGCTCCAGTTTGTTGTAGAAGATCGATGCGTATGTGTCTTCTTCCGGCTTCGACAATTCAACGCGGCGCGGTAGGACGATGCCGTCGAAATCAGCAAACTCGGAGTAGTTGCGCTCTTCGACGACGGTACCACCCGTATCGCGCTTGATCATCCGCGAAACGCGCCAGTACCGAGGATCTACAAGCACCTCCTGGAGGCCGTCGTCGCTGGAGAACCGATACAGTGTCGAATCAGCGGTCAGGTTCCAGTCGCGCTCCGGCAGCATGTCGATTCCCAGCAACATTTCGAATACACCCGCATCGGATATCGGTAGCGGAAGTACCGAGGCGGCCTTTTGAATATCGCCCATATACAGCTTCCGTTTAATGCGGTCGTACACGAAGAAGCTATCAGGGGTCACAAGTGCCCGTGCGGCCTCGATGCCGAGGGTGGCGCGAACGTTGAGATACAGCGAGTCCCGGCGGCGTGAATCGATCGAACTGCCGAAGCGGGCGCTCTGCTGCGGCGACTTCACAGAGACGCTGGCTCTCGCCTTAAACGCCGTGAGCGTGTCTGATCCGGCGCTCACGAAGGCCCGAACCTGGTCTTCGGTGTGATGGGGGAACGTATCGGGTAGATCCGTTACGTCGAGCACGTCAGGTTTGGAGCCGGAACACCCGGCAAACAATAACATCGCCGACAGAAGCACGGTGGCACCGTTGCGGTAAATCGAAACGTTCATTCGTCGTTGTGTCAGGTTTCCACTTCGAATCAACTTCGTCGGTGGCGTTTGTTGGTGGGGTTTGTCGGTGGGGTTTGTCGGTGGGAATGTCTACCCACCAATCAAGGATCTTGCCGATTCGCGAATTGCCGGATATGGGCACTGCAGCGCCGCTTCTACCGCTGCCCTGGCCCGATCAGTGTACCCTAGCGTATGCAAGGCCGTACCAAGTACGACTGCTACATCCCATTCATACGGATCAGTTGCCGTTGTGTGTCGGAGATGCTCGTCGGCTTCGTCGCGACGACCAGATCGCGCCCGAATCGACGCCAGGACCGACCGTGCCACGACATTTTTTGCGTCGAGGTCAACAGCAACCATTGCAAGCGAATCAGCCTGTTGCACGTCCGTGGTAATCAGGCTGGCGTACGCAATCAACCGTGCGTGATCAATAGCATCGACATAGCTGGCAAGCGCGACAAGGCGGTCGAGCACTGCGGCCCGATCATTCTCGGCGTCGCTGCCGCCCAGACCAACGGCCCGTGCCCAGGCAATGTGCAAGTCTACTGAACCGGGGAAGAGGGACGTTGCCTCGCGTGCGATCTCGGCCGCCCGTTCTGCGTCCCCGGAACGCAATAGTGCCGTGATATAGTCTTGCCAGTGCGCTTCGATACGCGGGTCCTCATCGACAAGCCGCCGCGCGAGAGGGATTGCCTGGGCGACCGAGTCCCTCGCGAGGTACCGGCGCACAAGTGACGCGTCTGATCCGGCGTTCCCGATGCCGGCCTCTAACGCGGCGTGGTTCGTTTTGCCGATTGATCCGAGCGCGGCATCTACGGCCAGAGAGTCCTTCGATGCCCGAACACCCAGGAGAAGCGTCCTCGCGTCTGCCTGCCGACCCTGGCTGTCGAGAATGCGTGCGAGTTGAATCGCATAAGCTGCGCTTGAACCGCTATCCAGCGCAAGACGGGCGTAATACTCAGCTGTCGGCAGGTCGGCAATATCTTCGTACACACTGGCCAATACCGAGGCGATGGCCGGCTCGCCCGGGCTGATGAGGAGCGCATTGCGCAGGGCTTCCAGCGCACGATCTGAGTTGCCGAGTCGGTGTTGCGTCATGCCACGAACCAGGAGCGCCATTGCGTCAATCTCGCTTGCAACCGGGCGTGGTACGCCGTCGGGAAAAGCGGCACGCGGATTGGCATCCTGGGCATTCGTAGCCCCGGGTAGTCCCCAGACGGAGACCACAATGGCTGGAAGGGCGAGCCTTAGGACTATCACGCGAAAGATGTACACGGCGGCAGGGCGCGAGGCGGACTGATTCGCTGCGGCGTTGGACCTGGTGGCGTATGACGCAGGTAGTGTCTCGTACGGGGTGGTGGCCATTGGTTTACGTCCGGCCGCGAGGGGAGTTCTAATCGGCCCCCGGCATTGCTTATGTCCGCTGCGCCGAGTACCCTCTTTGCGACAGGCAAGAACCAGCGCATTACGACAGTGGGAGAGCAGGACGTACGCGGCGAATTCAGCGAGCAGGAGCTCCGACGATTCACGAAGAAGTTGCTTCGCGACCTCCAGGCACTGGAGCACATGATCTCGGAAGGGCTGTTTGAGCAGGACACACGACGTGTCGGGGCCGAACAGGAGCTTTTCCTTGTAGACGATCGGTGGCAGCCATCCCCCACAGCGGAAGAGATTCTCGCTGACAACACAGACCCGCGGCTCGTCACCGAGTTGACGCGGTTCAACATGGAGTTCAACCTGGACCCATGCGTTTTTGGTGGCTCCTGCCTGTCGAAAATGGAGACCCAGATCA
>JAUIJQ010000264.1 GCA_030431165.1 Rhodothermia bacterium
GACTGCCGCACAATCTGATCAAGGCGCGCCTTATCAACGAGGCCCGGGATGTATCGAACAATACTGTCCCCATCCCCATCGACGATCTCCACGACGCCTGTCACACCAAGTGCGGCATCCCGGTCTTCGCGGGTCAGTCCGACAACCCTGAGGTCAGATACGGCAACGTCATAACCGGTATTCCGAATCTCGGAAACGATATCGGATACATTCACCTCGCCCGGGTCGTACGTGACGCGCGCACCCAGGGTGGCATAGTTGACTGAGGCATCCGAAATCCCCGTGCGCTTCCCGAGCTTGCGCTCGATGCGGGTTGCGCAGGCAACACACGTCATGCCCTCAACGGGCAGGTCTACCGTAACGTTGTCGGCCTCTGAAACAGCGGTCATGGCTGACAGCCTCCGCGCGGGGACTGATCGAGTCGGACTTCATTCGCCCGGGTCAAACCCCTGACCAGCGAAGATGTTTGCTAACCGCCACCACGAGCACCGGACCGAATCGCCGGCCCGCTGCACTTGAGAAGTTGGCGCGGCTACCCGGCCTTGCCGAGGACACCGCCTGTTTCGGCGTTGAAGTAGTGCATGTGCTCCGGATTTGGAACCAGGTGGATAGTCGCACCCGGCTCAGGCAAAGCCTGAGGCTGGAGCCGTGCCACGACGTGCTGCCCGCCGTGGCTTGCGTATATGACAATCTCGTTACCCATCGGCTCGACAACATCAAGCGTCATGGGAATACCCCGCCCGCTGCCGGCGTCAGCCGTTGTGATGTTCTCGGGCCTGATGCCGACGGCAATCCGACCACCTTCGGTAACAGAGGCTTCGGGTATGCGGCCAATGTCAACGGATAATCCGTCATCGACCACGACCATAGCGCGCCCGTTGCTTTGTTTGAACTCGCCTGTGATGAAGTTCATCGACGGACTTCCGATGAAGCCTGCAACGAATTGGTTGGTCGGATGATTGTACAGCGACAGCGGTGCATCGACCTGCTGCACGATCCCGTCTTTCATGACCACGATTCTGTCCCCCATGGTCATCGCTTCAACCTGGTCGTGTGTCACGTAGACCATCGTCGCGCCAAGCCGTCGGTGCAGTTTTGATATCTCGGTTCGCATCTGCACGCGCAGCTTGGCATCGAGATTTGACAGGGGCTCATCAAACAGGAATACCTGCGGCTTGCGCACGATGGCGCGGCCAACCGCAACGCGCTGTCGCTGGCCACCGGAGAGTTGCTTCGGTTTCCTGTCCAGGATCGACGCGATACCAAGAATGTCGGCAGCCTCTTCGACGCGTGACTTGATGTCGGATTTAGGGTACTTCCGCAGTTTCAGTCCGAACGCCATATTGTCGAACACCGACATGTGCGGATACAGCGCATAGTTCTGAAAGACCATGGCGATGTCACGATCTTTGGGCGGCAAATCGTTTACCACGCTGTCGCCGATCTTGAGCGTTCCGGATGTGATGGACTCCAACCCCGCAATCATGCGGAGCGTGGTACTCTTTCCACAGCCCGACGGGCCCACCAGGACGACGAACTCACCATCTGCGATATCGACGCTGGCACCGTGGACAGCGACAAAGCCGTTTTCGTAGACCTTACGGACCTCTTCGAGTTGTACGCGCGCCATAAGTCGTTTCTGGAACCGCTTTCCGTGACAATCTGATCACATAGTGACCGCCTTTGACCGGTGAAAGATACGAGGCAGCACCGTATTTTAGGTTCCAGCAACTTGAGGAAGCGACGACGATGCCTGATGACAGGAGCAAAGTGACTATTTATGACGTCGCACGGCGCGCGGGCGTGGCCATTTCGACCGTCTCGCGTGTCCTAAACGAGTCTCCAGACGTTTCGACTGAGACGCGGAAACGGGTGACGATCGCCATCGAGGCGTTGAACTTCAGGCCTGACCGACGGGCCCGGCAGCTTGCCCAACAGGGCTCTCCCACCCTTGCGATCGCTATCCCGACGCTGACCACGCCGTTTCACACGTCGCTTCTGAAAGGCATTCGGGTCCACCTTCGCGAGAAAGATCTGGACCTGCTTCTTTGCGACCTCGGCTCGCGAGAGCGGCACGTCGCGCTTGTACAATTCCTGCAGCGTGGTGCCGTCTCGGGACTCATGCTTGTCGGACTCAAGGTGACGGAAGACATCGCCGCAGAGCTGAAGTCCATGGGCGCCGCGGTCTCGATCATTGGCTATCAGCACGGCGACTTTGACTCGTACTGGTGGGACGATGTCGAAGGAGCTCGTCGTGCGGTAACGCACCTTGCGGGACTGGGACATCAGCGGATCGGCATGATCCGTTCCAGCTCCGATTCAAGAACACAGATCCGGCGTATCGATGGATACCGTGCGGCGCTCCAGGCCGCCGGCATTCCGTTTCGGCCTGAGTTGATTGCATCCGGCCATACCGAGAAGCACGCGGGCTACAGCGAAGAGTCCGGATACGAAGCAATGAAGAAACTCCTGGTGCTCGACGAGCCGGTTACTGCCGTCTTCTGCACCTCGGATGCGCAGGCTATGGGAGCGTGGATGGCACTTCGAGAACAGGGTATCCGGGTTCCCGAGGATATCGCACTGGTTGGCTACGACGACGTGAAGACGAGCCGCTTTGTAGGGCTGTCGAGTATGGATCAGGCGATGCAGCAGGTTGGCGAACAGGCCGTCACACGCCTTCTCGACCGGATGTCCGGCAACCTGAATGAGCCCGCCGGCTCGTTTTGCCACACGCCTGAGCTTCGGGTGCGTAGCAGCAGCACGTTCCGCCGGGCGTAAGCCGGTGATCGAGACGGCGACACAGAAACCAGACAAGCCGCAGCGACGCTGCGACAGCGCCACCAGGAACTGCCGACACACATGACAGAATCCGAGATCCGGGAATGTCTTGATCGAACGCTTGACAAGACGCACTTCACTCACATCGGATCGCGCTATCAGGGCAAAGTTCGCGACACCTACGCGATAGACGACCGCCTGGTACTTGTCACGACCGACCGCATATCCGCGTTCGACCACATCCTGAAGCAGACCATCCCGCTAAAGGGACAGGTACTCAATACGCTGGCTGCCTACTTCTTTGCCGAGACGGCCGACATCGTGCCGAATCATGTCCTGTCTGTCCCCGACCCGAACGTCACCGTGGCGGTGCGATGTGAGCCTGTCCCCGTCGAATTTGTTGTGCGCGGATATCTCGCCGGTCATGCCTGGCGAACCTACCGGGATGGCAAGCGCGTCCTGTGTGGCAAGCCGCTCCCCGACGGTCTACAGCAGAACAGCCGGCTGCCTGAGCCGATACTGACGCCCGCGACCAAAGCATCTGAGGGCCACGACGAGGACACAACGCGAGACGAGGTTATCCGGCGCGGTATTCTCGCTGCTGAGACATTCGACCTGCTTGAGGATTATGCCATGCGGCTGTTCGCTCGAGGCACAAGCATGGCGGCTGAACGAGGCCTCATTCTCGTCGACACCAAGTATGAGTTCGGTCGGACGCCCGACGGCTCCTACGTTGTAATCGATGAGGTCCACACCCCAGATTCCTCGAGATACTTCTATGCTGATACGTACGAGGAGCTGCTATCTCGTGACGAGCCGCAGCGGCAGCTCTCGAAAGAGTTCGTACGCGAATGGCTGATGGCAAACGGGTTTATGGGTCAGGACGGGCAGCAGCTTCCTGATTTGACCGATGCATTTCGTGTGGAGGTCGCGATGCGGTACATCGAGTTGTTCGAAACGGTTACCGGGCGTGCGTTCAAGCCAGATACGAGCGAAGATCCGGAATCCAGAATCCGCGAAAACCTTCAGGACTTGCTGGCAGTCACTGGGTCCCGGTAATCGCGCCGTAGACACTCGGTCGACGATCACCAAACAGATTGTTGGTTGCGTTGATCTGTCGCTCCCGACTCAGCGTGGGATCAAATTCGAAGGTCGCTATGCCTTCGTCGTCTCGGCTCAACTCGCACAACACGTCCCCCATGGGATCACACGCGCGGCTCTGCCCAATAAAGGTTAGCGTCTCGCCATCGGCCGTTTCCGATCCCGTCCGATTCGCGGTCGCCGTGTAGACGTGGTTCTCCAGCGCCCTTATCGGCATCGAACGAGGACAGTCTTTGCGCACCAGGTTTGCCGGATGCGCAATGACATCTGCGCCCGACAATGCAAGCGTTCTGGCCGCCTCCGGAAAGTACCAATCGTAGCAGATCATGACGCCGAGCCGGTACGAGACACCGTTTGATGGAATGTCGAATACCGTGAATGTGTCACCCGGTTGAAAGAAGTGCTTTTCCCGATAGAACAAGTGCACCTTGCGGTAATTGCCTACCACCTGTCCGCCACTCACCACCGCAGCGGAATTATAGCAGGCGTTTCCAAAGACCTCCGGGTAGCCCGCTACAATCGTTGTATCAAGTACGTTCGACCATTGGCGAAGCCGATTCAGGGTAGGCGCCGACGCATCGTCCAACGACTCAGCGACGCGCTCGACATCAGCGGATGTTCGAAAGTGGTACCCGCTTGCGAACAGTTCAGGCAGAACCAGGAGGTCAACACTGATCCCTCGAAGCATGCGGTCGACGCGATCAAGGTTTTCGTCAATCGCCAGAAAGTTCGGTGCGTATTGCAGTATTGCGCCGCGCATGTTCGGGTCTTTCTCGTGGTTAGTTGTCGTCGTTGCGATCGACAACGTTCGGAGCATTCGGAGCAACATCATCTGGGTGCACTCCATCTGGCGCTACCCACGCCGCCGATCCGTCGGCGTAGCGTTCCTTCTTCCAGATCGTCGCTTCCTCCTTGAGCGCATCTATGACGTACCGGCCGGCTTCGAATGCATCAGCACGATGCGGTGTCGAGACCGCAACACAAACCGAAGCCTGCTTCATGGGGACGTCGCCAGTCGCGTGGATCACAGCAACCTGGCAAACGGGCCAACGCTGGAGGGCAGATTCCGCGATTTGCGCCAGCGTCGATACGGCCATCTCGTTGTACGCCTCGTACTCCAGGTTCGTCGTTTCTCGCGAAGCGGTGAATCTCCTGGTGGTGCCAAGGAAGAGCACAACGGCGCCGGCATGGTCTGATCGAACAAACGCATCCGCATGTGTCGGATCTACCGGTCCGTCAACAAGCGCAGCCCATACGCGGTCGGTGCGAATCTCCGCGATGGTCTCGTATACCGGGTTCGATTGCTGCATTTTGGAAGCCTGTCTAGCCGCCGCTGACGGGTGTTATCAGGACAATCTCATCGCCCGGGCACGCAAGCGCCGTGGCTTTGACGTGCGCCGAGTCAAGTGGTGGGTGCCGCGGGTCTCCAAGATCGACGGCGTGCCGCACCCCTTCAAGGACGAGCCCGAGGAGGTCATCCCCGCCGATGAGCAGGCTCATGCCC
>JAUIJQ010000265.1 GCA_030431165.1 Rhodothermia bacterium
TAACCGATGAAACCGTTGCATCCGGGGTACCGGACTCCAGTGGCTCGGACAGTTGCTGGTTTGTGCCACCGCCAATTTTCAGAAAGACGTACGCGTTGTTCTCGAACGGATTTACCCGGTGTATCCACTCCGACCGCGTATCGTCGAACCGCCAGGTAAGCGTTCCCGATGTATAAAAATAGACAGCGTCCTGGGCACCGAACGAGCCGTCACCACCGCCGACGACGACAACGCCGAGCTCTGCAAGGTCGGGAATCCTTGCATCGGCGTTGACCGCTGGAAGAGCCTCACCACCATTGCCAAAGACGCGCACCTGGTTGGGATCGATCACGCCCGGATCCAGACCCAGTTCAACAAGGAACTGCCGGTCGACCTTGTACACGCCGCCCTCAGCAACACCAACCTTGTAGTTTGTGCCGGTGGCGAGCACACTCTCGGATACAAGCAGGTGCGGATTCGACGAGAACGTTTGCGTCGTTTTCGCAAACGGCTGCTGCCGATCCACCTGAAACACGACCCGCCTGTGGCGGCGCAGCGAACCCGACTCCGAGTCAAAGACGATCGTGCGCACTTGCGCTGACACAACGAGTTGTTTCCGGTGGTAGCCCCACCCGTCGAGTGCCACAACCGGTCGATCCAGCGCACTGAGCAGCGAGTCGCTCGTCGGCGCTTCGATATCTATTTCGTCATACTCAGCCGCGAGTACGCGAGCGGCAGCGCCTTCTCTTGATCCGGCTCGAAGCGTGTGTGACAGCACGCCGGCCGCGCGGCCAAGCGCCAGCGCGAGCGTCCCCCCTGCGAGCGTCGCGGATAACGAGTCGCGATCCGACGAAAGAGACGCGCCCCAGTCGATAGAGAATTCGACAGTCACCGACGAGGGCGTCTCTGATACAATTCGCTTGGTCACAACCTGCGCCGATGCAGCGCCCACAAGTGCGATGCCGGGAATCGCTGTTGTTGCGACCATCGCGACGAACAGCGGAAACGTCACAAGCGCGGCACGAGACAACACAAGCGTGCCGGACGATTGCCACCAACCGCCGAACGCATAGACGCGCTCGGAAACGTATGACCGTGAAGCCGCGATCACGCTACTAACTGCTACCTGCTACGAAAAAATGATGTGACGCTTGTTGCGTAAACCGTAACAGTACTTCCCAGAGTGTAGCAGGTTGGTTGCGTTGGTGAGGTCCAATCTGAAATGGCCCAAGGTGGACCAGATCAGCGATATCGGGGATACAGCAGTTCCGTGAAACCGAACAAGTAAAGGCCACATCTGCGAAATCAGCCCGATCAACCCAATATCGGCATTTCGGCGGATATCGTTAAAGGCCATTTGGCGCCTCCATCGGCACCCCGATTCACGCGTTTCAATGCGACGGCGGGAGCCCGGTTCCGTGTCTAGTCGGTGCCTGATCGACTGATTTCCTTCAGTTGATCTACCCGGTCAGACAGGAGACCGCTCGCTTCAATAATGTCGTTGACCGAAAGGAGGATCTCCTCGCCCACATCCATGCCCTTGACGATTTCACGCATCAGCTCGGCATTGCCCGCGATTATGGCAACCGGATTCTTGATGTCATGATAAATACGCCGAATCTCCCGGCGTAGCCCATCAATCTCGTCAGAGCGTCCACTGGTTGACATGATTACAGTTCCTCCAGAGATCGGGGGTTCGTCACGGCCGGTCCCTTCTCCGTCGATACAACGTCGGCGACGACTACATCCGGGTCATGTTCAAAGAAGAGCGACCATTGCTCATTGACAGCCCGCTGCAGGAATCCGGCCTTTTCGTCCATTGAACGCAGCGGCCTGATGTCGTACGCCATTGTCCAGGCTGGAGCAAGATGGTGCGACGTCGGAAGCAAATCGGCAGCGAAGACCAGCGTTCTGTCAGCATGGCGAATGCGGACAGTCTGCATCGACTCGGTATGGCCGAAGTACGGTTCAAGTATCACACCGTCAAAGAGTTCAACAACACCATCGTGTAATACGAGCCGACCGGATTCCTCGATTGGGACGAGATTTTCAGCGAGAAACGATGGTGCCTCGCGCGCATTCGGAGCGCCGGCCGACTGCCACTGCTGCCGTTGAACGTGGAAGCTCGCGTTCGGAAAAGCGGGCTTCAGTCCCTCGGCTGTCTGAATGGTTGATCCACCGGCATGATCAAAATGAAGATGTGTTAGGACGACATCGGTGACATCCCCAAATCCGACACCGGCAGTGGCAAGCGAAGAGGCCAGGGTGTGACTTTCGTGCTCAACAGCGTACAGGGAGGCGAACTTGTCTGTGTACTTGTGTCCAAGGCCGTTGTCAATCAGAATAACGCGCTCACTCGACGTGAGAAGCAGACATCGCATCGCCAGCCTGATCCGGTTGCGGCTGTCGGGTACCATCCGCTTCTCCCAGAGCGGTTTGGGCACCACGCCGAACATGGCGCCGCCGTCAAGCCCGAAGTAGCCCGTTTCGATGGTTGTGAGCTCGTATGGTCCGATGGAAGGCATTGGCCGTATCTGATATACTTGTCGTGAAGGTCCCGGGCCTAGATCTCCGGGGGAAAGTCGTCAAAGTGTCCGTTTGAGCGAACCTTCTTTCGAACATTCTCGAAGCGCTCCACCTTGGGGATGAAATCCTGCAGGTGTTCCACGAGCTGGTTCACCCTTTCCTGTTCAGAGCCAGCCTCGAGCAGCGCCTGCTTCTGCGCAAGTTCCAGACCCGCATTGCGTGCAAGCCGGTAGGACAGGGACCCTTCGGTCTCATAGAAATCCGGACGAACGGTGCGGCCAGCGAGCTCGAGCAGTTTCATGTGCTGGGCGACGAGGCGTTGCACATCGTCACCGTCTGCCGCGCCCGCGTCATCGTCAAGCCATGAGACGTCTGACCGAAGGTAGGACCCGTCGTCGGTTATCGTATTCACGCCGAATCGATGCGTACCGGTAACCTGGATATCCAACCGACCGTCGTCGTACGTCTGGACAATCTCGTCGATTCGTGCCGCGCATCCGATCTGCGAGAGCCTGCCGCCTTCATAGAGAATGATCCCAAAGGGCTCCCCCGTTTCGCGGCTGTGCGCCACAAGCTCTTTGTATCGCTCTTCAAAAATGTGGAGGGGAATCGACTCCTCGGGAAACAGGACGATACCCAGCGGGAACAACCCCAATTCCTCAGGCTTTTCGGTCATTCGGTCGTCTATTGTAATTCGGTCGGTTTGGCAGTCTCACGTTACCTTGCCTCGACGGCGGACCTTGCCTCGCCGGCGGCTCCATCAAGCTCGGTCTGTCAACTCACGATCCCAAGGACTGATTCCCCGATTCGCGTGCCGAACTCGCTGCGGGCTATAACGCACTCCCTCCTATTGGGTTTGGCCGTTCTGCTGCCGGCGTCGGCAACAGCCCAACCGCTGCCCTTCGGGTCATCCGACGACCCCTCGGAGCACATCCGGAGTGCGTGGCGGGAAAAGCAGAACTCGCTCGATGTGCTTGGAGGGTTCTCGCTGATTGGCCCGCGTTGGCGCACACTTGCGAGCGTCAATGCAAACATCATCACGCGGTCCTTTGGTGCGCGGCTCAGAACCGGATTCCGCGTCGGGAGCGACGGTCGCTATCGCCCCGACTTCGACGAACCCTACGACTTGCTCCGGCAGATCGACTTCATTCGTCTCAATCGATCACTGCGGCGCGGGGTTTACCTGCGCGTCGGCCCTATCCAGCGCGGCCGTCTTGGTGACGGCCACCTCGTCAATTTCTTCAACTCAGCCGTTGCCTGGGACGAACGCACTATCGGCGCAGAGATGATGCTGCGTTCGGGACCCATCGATGTAGCGGGCTTCACCGACAACGTGCTTGTCAACGGCGTCGCAGGGGGCCGCGTCGCGGTGCGCCCACTGACGTGGTCGTCAGACGCTCGGGCACAAACGTTTGAAGTTGGATTCAGCGTCGTAACCGACCTCGCACGTAATCCGGCTGACGTGGCCCAGCTCACAGGATTCAATGCCGACATTTCGTTTGCGGCCGCGCACGTCGGAGAGGCCCACGTCGCGCCGTTCGCATCAGTTGGGTGGTACAAGGGCTTCGGAGGCGGACTCGCTGCGGGCGCGTCTTTCAAGAGCGACAATTTTCTCGACCTCGCCCGTTTCAATCTCAAGCTCGCGATCCTCTTCGACGCGAACGACTTCTATTCCGGATACGTCGGCTCGTTCTACGCCGTGCAAAACGGCCGCTCCCGTATTCTCGAAACCGATAGCGGCGACCCAATTGACCCAGATCGCACGGTCGGACTTCTTCTGTCAGACGTCGAGTCGGGCACCGGGTACGAAATTGAATTCCGCGTTGTCTTCTTTGAGCGATTCGAACTGTGGTGGCAGTTCCGCCGGCGTGGTCCGCAGCCACTTAGTGAGCGACATTTTCGTCTGTTGTTCCAGACGTCCAGGCTGCGCGCATCGTTCGAGCAAGATCGATCCGGATTACGCGGCCTTTTTTCCGTTTTCAACGATCTCGGCGACCAGACAGCGCTCAGCTTTGAGACCGAATACCTGGTGACGCGGTCTTTCTGGGTCGTCGTACGGGCCCGGTACAGCTACGAGCGAGTGGGCGACGCACCGGACGGAACGCGGAGGTTTCTCGTGCAGAGACGATTTGAACCGCTCGGCGGACTGCGTATCCGGTTCTAGGCAGGCCTCAGATTCCTTCGCTCATCGCGAGCATCTTCTCGATGGGCCGCAATGCGCGAAGCCGAATATCCTCGTCCATCAGGATCTCGGGTTGTTCGTGCTTGAGGCACAGATACAGCTTCTCAACGGTGTTGAGTCGCATGTGTGGGCACTGGTTGCAGGCACAACCGCTTTCCGGCGGTGCAGCGATGAACGTCTTGCCGGGATTATCCTTGCGCATCTGGTGCAGAATCCCTTCTTCGGTCGCGACGATGAAGGTGTCGGCCGGATTTGAGCCCGCATGACGACGAATCGCGGTCGTCGACCCGATGAAATCGGCGTGACGAAGAATGGTCTCCTCGCATTCGGGGTGCGCGAGCACGGGCGCACCAGGGTATGAAGCCTTCAAGCCAAGCAGCTTCTTCTCAGAGAACGTCTCATGCACGATGCACACGCCGTCCCAGATGAGCATGTCCTCTCGTCCCGACTCCTTCGCCAGGTACCGACCAAGGTTGCGGTCGGGCGCAAAGATGATTGGCTGGTCATCAGGAATCTGGCCAATGATGTGCTTCGCGTTCGAAGAGGTGACGATGATGTCCGTGAGTGCCTTGGTTGCGGCGGTGCAGTTGATGTACGAAATAACGACGTGGCCGGGATTGTCAGCGATAAAGCGCCCAAACTCGTCTGCGGGACACGAATCTGCCAGCGAGCATCCGGCGTTCAGATC
>JAUIJQ010000266.1 GCA_030431165.1 Rhodothermia bacterium
AGGGCCAAGCGTTTCACAGCCACACGGCTCAGCGCTTTCGCCTGACGGTCGCTACGTCTTCATTTCCAATCAGAACGGCGACGGCTCCTTTACGCCCAGCTCGGGTGATCCGTCAGACGGTACGGGCAATGTCGTTGTGATCGACACGGCCACAAACGAGATCGTCAAGACGATCGAGGTGGGCAAGAACCCATCCGGCATCGGTACCCGGCCCCGCTAATGTTGGCGCGTGCCCAAGCGCGCGCTACGTACATCTGCAACACTCAGAACGCGATCCGCATGCGCTCTCCCGTTTCCCTTGCCTCAATTGTAATTGCAGGACTGTTTGTGCTCGCCGGATGCTCTTCCCAGTCCGGAGACATGATGTCCAACGGGGCATCGGGAGACGGCGCCTCAGCGACATCGGGAGGCAGTTCAAACGCCGGCAACGGTTCGACCGCGGGACCCACGTCGTCGTGGACACGTGATGTGGCTCCGTTTGTCGTGCGCGATGGAAACGGTGCTGCGTACCGGTTCCCGTTCCTTGGCGGCATCAACGTCCCGCGCACGCAGCTCGTCGATATCGATGCCGACGGCGACCAGGACCTCTTCCTGCAGGAATACACGGGAAAACTGATGTTCTTCGAGAACACGGGATCTGCAAGCCGTCATGAGTACACGTTCAGATCGGACGCGTACGGTGACCTCGACATCGGAGAGTGGTACCGAATTGTTGACCTCGATCAGGATGGTGATTTTGACATCCTCGCCGAAAAGCGCTTCAGCCACGTTCGCTACTTCAAGAACACCGGCACGCCTTCGTCACCGCGATTCGACACGACGTTGTATGCGCTGAAGGACACTGACGGAGAGGAGCTTTTTTCGGATCGCCAGAATATTCCCAACGTGACTGACATCGACGGCGATGGCAAGCTCGACCTCTTTGTTGGGAGGGTCGACGGCACGATCTATCGATACGAAGCGGTTGACGAAGACAGCCAGGGAATGCCTCGCTTTGTCCTCGTGTCCACGCGGTTTGAAGAGATCGAAATCATTGGCGAGATACAGGTTGGCGCCAGCTTGCACGGCGCAAACACAATGGCCTACGCCGACTACGACGGGGACGGAGACGATGATCTGTTCTGGGGCGACTTCTTCGAATCGGGGCTGCTGCTGATCGAGAACTCTGGATCGGCGAACGCGCCGGCCCTGCAGAACGAGCCGGTCCGGTTTCCGCGGAACGAACCACTTCGCACAAGCGGCTACAACGCGCCGGCTTTCGGGGATCTCAACGGCGACGGCCGCCCCGACGCCCTGGTCGGTGTCCTTGGTGGCGCGTTTAATCCGTCGACCACGGCATCCGACAACCTGTACCACCTCGAACACACCGGTGAGCGCGACTTCCAGGTCGTGACGACCCGCTTCCTGAGCGGCATCGACGTCGGAACCGAAAGCATCCCGGCCCTTGCTGACATTGACGCGGACGGGGACCTCGATCTCTTCGTTTCAAACAAGATCGACCCCATGGACGGTCGTCGATCCCTGATCTACTACTATGAGAACCAGGGAACGCGCACAGCGCCGGCCTTCCAGCTTACCGACACCCTGGCGATTGCTGAGTCATATCACGCTGCACCGACTTTCGGTGATATCGATGCTGATGGTGACCTCGACATCATCCTCGGTTCGTGGACGAAGGGAATGATGCTCGTACGAAATCAGGGCACGCCGTCTTCGCCAGACTTTGTGCTTGAAGATGACGATTACCTCCAGCTTACCCGGGGCAGCAACGCGACGCCCGTGCTTGTCGACATCGACGGTGATGGCGATCTCGATCTCTTTGCTGGCGAGTCTTCGGGCGACCTCAACTATTACGAAAACGTGGGTTCACCGGACGCGCCCTCCTTCTCGTTTGTGTCAGATTCCTACGCCGACGTTGACGCGGGCCGACGCAGTTTCGTCGAGTTTGCCGATATCGATGGAGATGGAGACCAGGACATGATCGTTGGGCGGGACAAAGGCTCTCCGATGGTACTCCGCAACGACGGTGACGAAAACACGCCGCGTTTTGTTGATGGCGGTGTTCTCCCGATTGAAACGCCGGAGTTTGCTACGCCGCGCCTGGCTGACCTGGACGGCGACGGGCGACTCGACATCGTTGCCGGCGTTACGGGCGGTGGCCTGTATTACTTTGCCGGCAACTAGCCGGTAACCTCGGCAAGTACAGCCGTTTTGGCGTCTGCCGCAGCTACATCCGGGATATTGGCATCAATCGATCACGCACGGACGCTGACGCTTTTTGACGAACCCGTCGAGAAGCCGGTAGCCCGGCGTGCGATCTCGGCCGCGCCGCCCATGCCGGTGCGCAAAGACTTCGACATCGACGAGGTGGCCCGGCTTGCACGACAGCTCATGGCTGAGCTGGGGATCCGGCTTCGCGGCAAAACCCTTCAGGCCACCGGATGGCGTTTTGCCTTTGATCGCGCTAGAACTCGGCTGGGCTGCTGCAGCTACACGGCAGTCAAGGGCGGCCGAGCCCAGCGCAAAGTCATCAGTTTGTCGCGTCCCTTCAGCGAACGGTACGGATGGACCGTGATGGAGGACGTCATGCGGCATGAGATTGCGCATGCTCTCGACGTTGATCAACGCGGCCGCACTGATCACGGTGACCAATGGAAAAGGTGGGCCGTTGAATGCGAAGCTGATCCGACGCGACTGTACGAAGATGGGGACGTGCAGCTACCACCACGATACGTAGCGATCTGTCCGGTCTGCCGGGCCCGCACGCCGTACCACCGGCGCCCGCGGCGAGCGGGGGCCTGCGCAGCGTGTTGCAGCAAGTACAACGGGGGCCGTTATGATCCCCGATTCAGGCTGGAGTTCTTCGAGGCTGGAAGTGCCCCGGCAGAGCAGCTTGTGCTCTTCTGAGCTACGCCCCCTTGCACCTGCGACAAGCGTTGGCGGCCAATGTTGATCGCTTCGCACAGCTAGGCAATGCCGGCCAGCGCCGCGAGCACCCCGAGTAGCGCACCGCCGAGAATGATCCAGGCAGAATTAAGCTTGAACCGAAACAGGGCGACGGCGGCAAGCGCCAGAATGCCCCACGCCACGGGCGACACCAGCGTCGCAACACCAAGCCGGTACGTCACCCATACCATGAGGGCAACGGCAGCAACATTCACCGCGTCCAGAAACGAGCCAATCCAGATCGACTGACGCATTTTCGGGATGAGCGGATTGAGCACAAGTACAAAGAGGAACGAAGGAAGAAATATGCCGATGGTTGCCACGATAGCGCCCGGCCAGCCGGCAATCACGAAGCCGATAAATGTCGCTGTCGACAATACCGGGCCCGGCGTGAACTGACCGATCGCAATTGCATCAACCAACTGCTCGTTGGTCAGCCACCCGTAGTTATTCACCAGGTCACCTTCCAGGAAGGCAAAGAGCACGTAGCCACTTCCGTATAGCACAGCGCCAACCTTCAGAAAGAAGAGCCCCAGTTTCCACAGCGGCACCGCGCCGACCACAGCGCCCGCTGCTGCAACAACCGCTGCCCCTAATGTAGACCGCGCGGCAGGGGCCGCAAGAGAACCACCAACGATTGACGTCGCCGCATCAGCGTTGCGCGCAAGCATTCCCGCGAAGGGCGCAAGTACCCCGATCGGTGCGGCACCCCGGCGAGCGGCATCCATCCGCAACCAGACCATACCGGCAATGCCACCCAGCAGCATCGCCGCGATTTCTGAAACGCCAAGCGCCAGGGCGATGACCGCGCCGAGTCCGACGGCGGCATGTTGCCAACGCCGAACGGCTTTTTTGCCGAGCTTCCAGAGTGCCCCCGCAATTATGGCCAGGACCGCCGGCTTGATGCCTACGAGGAAAGGCTCCACGTCGGGCAGCGTGCCGTAGCGCACATACAGCCAACCGAGGAGACCTGTCAGCGTCGCCGCCGGGAAAATGAACGACGCGCCGGCCGCGAACAGTCCAGGCCAACCTGCACGCTCGTAGCCGACGTGCATTGTCATCTCTGTCGAGTTCGGCCCCGGGATCAGGTTTGTCGCGCCTATGAGATCGAGGAAGTGCTCGCGCGAGATCCAACGCCGCCGCGTCACAAACTCGTCCTCCATCATGGCGATGTGTGCCGCCGGGCCGCCAAAGGCAACGCACCCGAGCTTGAAGAATATTCGCGCGACTTCGCCCACGGAGCCGCGCCTAGGCTCGCTCGCTGCGCCCGCACCCTCCTCCACATCGACGACCGGTTGTTTGTCCCGGTCGGGCACCTCGTCCTGCTGTCTCATGAGACGTCGGCTAGAGAATGAGGACGTGCGGCTCGAACTCGGGCGGGAGCCCGAAGTACTGGTCGCGCAATCCGCCGAGCGCATCAACTGTCTTTGCGGAGAGCAGTCCGACAATCTCGTCGATGGCGGGTCCGCCGATCATAAACGGCGCGGGGCCGACCACCAAGCGATCACCGATGCAGTGGCCGACGATCTGGTATTCTTCGAGCTCTTCGACGCGTACTCCTGTGACCATGCACGTCCCCAGCCTCGGTTTCATGTCGTCGGAGTCGTACTCGGCCAGGTATCGCTGTCTCGCTTCCGGGTCAACGCGTTCGCGAAAGTACGCGTCGAGGCGCTCTCTCGATTCTTCCGAGAAGCCGGCTGACAGGGTGGCATAGCAGTCCATGCAGACGGCGTACTCGAAAACGGTGTCCTGAACGCCGTAGTCGTTGTACTTCCTGACCGCCTTCTCCACCATGTACTCGTCGTACTCTTCAAACGCGTTGTTGCAGACGAGGCAGGAGGTGAAGGGCCGGCCGGTCTCAGACGAGCAGAGTTCTTTGGGTATGTCGACGAAGGCAAACACGTTGATCGCCAATTTAGGGCAATTCGATCTACCGGTGTTTCGGCAGCGTAAACCATCTACGGCCCCCGCGTGTCTCTTATGCAGACGGCGGAAGCTTGCCGCGACCGAGTCACGCACCGTCATTCGGGTTTTTTTCCGCCGCGCGTAACCCGGCCCGCATCGTCGCGTAGTGCTAGGATCATAGCAGCCAATCGGCGCCTGCCTTCATGGGCCAGCCCTCTGCGCATATACATCCGGCCCCCGCGTTCACTGCCCGCAATCCACGATTACTGAGTCAAACGGACCGCCATGTCAATTTTGTTACGACTCCCGAACCGTCGCACCTGGGCTTTCTGGGGCCTCTCAGCCGCTGTCGCGTTGTTGGTTGCGACGCCCGCATCGAGCCAGGCCAACCGACAGGTTCCACAATCCGGTATTGTCGGGGCGGACTTTGCACCTAACGTCAAGCCGACGCTCATCATCCAGCGTGCTGATGAAGCGATCCATGTTGACGGCGAGATGACCGAATCGGCGTGGCAACG
>JAUIJQ010000267.1 GCA_030431165.1 Rhodothermia bacterium
AGAGCGAATGCTCGTGTCGGTCGGATTGTCGGCCACATCACTCCACGCATTCCAGAACTCTGATAGGCGATCTGACAATCCGGATTCTGATGGGTCGATGATGCCCTCGATGGAGGACAGGATGCGCTGTCGCTCGGCCGAGTACTCGAGTTGTCCGTTGGTGCGATTTGCGGACGTGGCAAGCATCTCATCACGCAGTCGCCGAAATGACTGTAGCGAAACACCGGTGCCGGTTGGTGCCTGCGCGGGCAGACGTGCGTTGTACCCGAGCGTCCCGTACGAATCAGCGCGGGTGGTCAGACGACGACGTGCGTAGCCGGCTGAGTCGGCGTTCGCAATATTCTGCCCCGCGACATTCATTGCCGCGTCAAGTACCCGGAAGGACCGGCGCGTGATTTCGTACAGGTTGCCCAGGCTCATGGTTTGTCAACCCAGTTGATTCAGCATGCCCTGGTTTCGGCCCGCCTGGCCGGTTGCTCCGTCTGGTGTGTACACTGTCGCGCCACCGGGCTGCCTTGCGTCCCAGACCGAGCGCATCAAGTCGGCGTCGAGCTTGGCCGCGAAGTGCAGCGCAAATGCCAGGTCCTCGTACAGGCGATGCGTTTCTTCCGCGTGCAGTCTGATGCGGCTCTCAACCTCTGCGATCTCGCCGGCGAGCGCTGACGCGCGGGCCGCGTCATCCGGCAACTCCTCGATCCCGACGTCGGTGGTTGCGCTGCGGCTCTGCAACGTTGTTGAGACCAGTCCGGCTTCGCGTGCCTTGCGGGCCAGAAGGGACTCCAGCCGGCGGGCAATCTGCGACACCGCTTCCGACGTTTCGCCGAGCGCTGCAGGATCCTGGTCACGCACCGCGCTCAGTTGTGCCTGCAGCGTTTCTTTCAGGCGACCAACCTCTTCCTCTGTGTGGAGGAGCGTTGCAAGGAGTGTATCTGATACCGATGAATTCATGGCGTGGTATCCGGGCCGGTCTTGCCAGCTACTTCTTCTGATTCGTTTCCTGTTGCCTGCGCGTTGATCGTCTGAACTTTGGCGCCAAGATCATCCGGTGGCGACCCGCTTGCGTCGCCTTCTTCGTGTGCCTCCGGACCAAATCGCTGCTCCCACTGCGTGAGTAGTTTGTCGGCGAGTCCAATGCCGCCGCGCTCAGCCAGGTGCTCGGCAAGTTGGCTGACCCAGACCTGCTTCTGTTCGTCGCGACCGGCTGATACCATCGGCGAGTCACCTGCGATAGACTCTTCGAATACACCCTTCAACATCGTGTCGACGAACTGAGTCAGCAGGTGCTGCTCAAATTCGCGGGCAACATCTTCTCTGGATCGCGGCGGACGGTCGGCGGCTGGTGATCGCTGCGTCCGTGCCGTGTCAGTGGCGCGGTTGAGTCCCGGTGTGGCTGGTATTGAGTTTCGCGTGTACATCGTGGCGCTATATGATGACGAGTTCGCCTTGAAGCGCACCCGCGCGATCAATGGTCTGGAAGATGGCAATGACATCACGCGCTGTGAGGCCGAGGTTGTTCAGCGCCGCGGCGAGGTCGTTGACGTCGGTGGTCGGGTCGAGGACTACGCTTCGTGTGCCTTCTTCGGATACCTCCGGTGTTCCAACGGTACCCGCTACCGTTTCACCCTGCGAGAACGCTCCGGGCTGCGATACAAACGGATCAACCTGTGTCGAGATAATTACGCTGCCATAGGTCACCATGACTTCGGATATCCGTACGTTGCCGCCCGACACAATTGTGCCGGTACGTTCGTTGATCACAACGCGAGCGGGCACGTCGACGGTAACCGAAAGTGGCTCAACGGTTGCGAGCAGTTCGGGTGTCGATGCAATTGATGCGGGCCGGGTCAGCGAGATCAATCCGGCGTGACGAACGGTTGCCGAGCCGGGGAGGGCAGCATTGATGGCATCCGCAATGCGGGAAGCGTTTGTAAAGTCAGGCCGACGAAGCAGCAGGCCAAGTGAGTCTGCCTGCATCGCGGTTGGGTTTGCACCCTGCGTGACGATGCCTCCACCCGGAATGCGCCCGGTGTTGGAGTGGTTTACGCGTACCGAACTGCCGGATGCTGACGCTAGAACGGCCCCAGTTGAGATGCTGCCCTGCGCCATCGCGTACACCGCATTTGTGCGCACATCAACAAGTGGCGTCTGCAACAGGACGCCACCGGAAAGTGACTTTGCATCGCCCAGAGAGGCGATCGTGACATCGACGGCTGATCCGGGCCCGCTGTACGGGTCAAGCGTTGCCGTAACCATGACGGCAGCGGTGTTGCGCGCCGCCAGCATGTCGGGATTTACGGTAATGCCAAACCGCTCCAACATGTTGGCGATACTTTGCACGGTGTATGGCGACCCGCGCTGCCCGCGTGCTCTGTCGCCCGTCCGGTCCAGGCCAACGACGATGCCGTAGCCGGTCAGCGGCATCGGACTGTTGCCGGATACCGTCACGAGGTCTTTGAGTCTGACGGTTGCTTCGGTCTGTGCGGATGCCTCACGCGGCAGCGTCACAAGTACGAAGAGCGCAGTGATAATCGTGATGTAGAGGCGCATTCAGCGGATCTGGTGTTGGGTCGAGAAGGTGGGCTGGAAGTAGCAGGCGGTGTTCGGGCGTGCGCTACTTCGCTGCGAGGAATCCGGCTACGAGGACGGCAAAGGCGCCAACGCGAACCATCCGACCCGGCTTGAACAGCGAACGCTTCATACCGCCGGTTCGCTCGTATTCGATATTTGCCTGGGCAATCTGGTAGGAGAGGACCGTGTTCGATTGCATGATATCGGTGCGACGCACTAGCCCGGAGAGCTTCATCGTGTGCACTTCGCCATTGACGCTGAGGGTGCGCTCGCCCGATATGCGGAGGTTTCCGGCAGCATCGATGCTATCAACTACCGCCGTCATCGTGCCTTTCAGCAAGTCACTCTGAACCGATTTGTTGCTGTTGCTCGCATTCTTGTTGAAGCGGGCGTCGAGGCCAAACGTGCCGTCGAGTCCGCCGCCGTTGCTGATGCTTGCGTCGCCGCCAATCCGGGAGTCGGATTGATTCCTCCATTCGCTGGCACGCTGCGCCTGGGTTCGCTCAGCCAGGACGACGGTGATGATGTCGCCGCCTCGGCCCGCGCGGAAGTCCGAAAAGAGTGACTGAGCGTTTGCCGAGGCAGCCGGCGTGAATGACGGTGCTACGCCAAGTGCCAAGGCGAGGGCGAGGCCGACGGTTACGTGAGTCCGTCGAACAGGGGACTGGATAAAGAACATGGACTTGCTGGAGTACTTGCTTGAATACTTGCTCGAATACTTCCGATACCTGCCGGAATCCCGGCTGGAATACCGGCTGGAATACCGACTGACTATGTATAAATCTTTGGTGTCTGCTTCGGGCGGCGCCTGCGAATAGTTCAGGCGACCCGAAGAACTTCAGGCACCGCATCAAGTAGCGGCTGTTGATTATCTGCTCACAGCGTTGCGAGCCATTCAGCACGGCCGGTGCTTACGACCCGCGCTCTATACATCTGTTTGAGTTCGTAACTGTAAACGCGAATTGCGTCGCCAATCCTGGCGCGCTCCCGCGACGTAACGTCGACTTCAATCGTGATGCCGCCTGCCGTGAGCTCCATGGCCATGTCGTGACCGATCTCGACATCGGGCGCAACGACGACATCCGTTGGCCGGATCATGCTGCCCGACGAGAGATTTCTCCGCGCGGCGAGGTTTCCGCCTGCCAGGCGCTGCTTCAGTTCCGAGTAGAGAATGACGTGCTGGGGCGCGTCCGATGACTCAATGACTGCCCTCGTAATGTCATCCTCTGTTAGCGGCTCGCCGGCGGCGACATCTCTGCGCACAGCGGCGACCGTGTCGATGCGACTGAGGTGGACGATGGCCCATCCGACCTCACGGCTCTGATACATCGAGTACAATTCAAGGCGGACAAATCCCCGCGGCGTCTGTCGTGGGGTGACGGCAAACTCAGCACGAAGCGATCGGGCGTCCGGATCGATCCGGCTCGTCTGTCGCACACTCACTTTCAGCCGGCGTGCATCAGCGGGGAAGGCTCGTGCCAGCAGGTGCTTTGCTGCCTGGACGATCGCTTCCTCGGTTGATCCTTCCTCGGTTGATCCTTGTTCGGTTGGTGCGTCCTCGGTTGGCGCTTGCTCCGCCGAGGCCGGTGTCGCGGCTTTTTCGGCGTCCGCGGATGCAATTTCAGACGCCGACATCCGCTGCGAATCACCGCGGGGGACGACCAGATACAGCAGGCTCACAAGTGCTAGTGCAAGGTATGTCCGTCTGTTGTGGCGCATAGTGTTACCATCAAAAGGTGAAACTATCGCTTGAGATTGTTTGTGGTCTGCAGCATCTCGTCGCTGGCGGAGATCATCTTCGAGTTGATCTCGTAGGCCCGCTGCGCAGTGATCAGGTTGACCATCTCCTGAACCACGTCCACGTTTGACGACTCCAGGAAGCCCTGAAGCATCACGCCAAGGCCGTCCTGGCCGGGTGTGCCGATCGTGGGCTCGCCGCTTGTTTCGCTCTGCTCAAAGAGGTTTCCGCCGAGTGGGAGTAGGCCGGATGGATTTGTGAAGCGCGCCAGTTCGAATTGGCCGAGGTCGATCGGATCTGCTTCACCCTGCAATCGAGCGGACACGAGGCCGTCTTGGCTGATCTGAATCTCAACGGCTTCGGGCGGAACGCTGACTCCCGGTTCAACCATGAGTCCGGACTGCGTAACGATGTTGCCTTCAGCGTCGAGCGCGAGCGTTCCGTCGCGGGTGTAGGCAATACTTCCGTCGGGTCGTAGCACCTGGATAAACCCTTCACCCTTTACAGCTACGTCGAGTGAGTTGCCCGACTGCACGAGTCCGCCCTGCGTAAACGTGCGAACACTTGAGACGGCGGTTGCGCCGTGGCCAACCTGAAGGGATGAGGGCTCGATGCCGGCTCCTGCTTCGCCTTCAGCTCCGGCTTGCACTGATTCATACAGCAGGTCGTGAAAGACGATCGACTGCTTCTTGAATCCTGTTGTGTTTGCGTTTGCGAGGTTGTTGGCAATGTTATCGACGCCCGTCTGTTGGGCGCCCATGC
Organism: Rhodothermia bacterium; assembly: GCA_030431165.1. GTDB lineage: Bacteria > Bacteroidota > Rhodothermia > Rhodothermales > JABDKH01 > JANQRN01. The sequence goes on from JAUIJQ010000267.1 coordinate 5,069, forward strand.
CGAGGGCAGCGGTTCGAAGTGCTCTTAACATTGGGGTATGCTGCTGGGTGGATTACTCGTGCGATGCCGGCGCGTATTTCTGGCGGCGGCCGCTAGGTCAAGTCGAATCAATAACTTCCGAGGTCGCGCGTTGCCCGCTCGAGGGACTGATCGATCGCCCGAAGCGCGCGCTGCTGCGACTCAAACATCCGGGACGTTGTGATCATGTCAGACAGCTCCGTCATCGCGTTGACATTGCTCAACTCGATGTAGCGCTGCCGCAGTTGCGGGTGTTCAATGGTCTCTGGCTCACT
>JAUIJQ010000268.1 GCA_030431165.1 Rhodothermia bacterium
GGGAGAGACAAAGGTCCCGCCGCCGCTTTTATGGCTTCTCGAAGCCGTGCGGGCCTTACCGGCTTCTGAGCTCCAGCTTGTGCTGAATCTCCTCGATGGTCTGGCGGTACTTCGCGTCGGTGTCGATCTGATTCAGGACACTCTGATTCGCGTGAATCACGGTTGAGTGGTCGCGACCACCAAAGTGCAGCCCGATAGTCTTCAGGGAATGCTGGGTCAGCTCCTTGCAGAAGTACATGGCGATCTGCCTCGCCTGCACAACCTCGCGTTTCCGCGTCTTGGCCCGCACCAGGTCGACAGCGATGTTGAAGTACTCGCAGACGACCTGCTGGATTTCGTCGATCGACAGGTGTACCTGCGTGTCCTTAATCAGGTCGCGCAGCACTTCCTTGGCAAGCGACAGATCGACATCGCGCTTGTTCAACGTCGAGAAAGCCAACAACCTGATCAGCGCCCCCTCCAGCTCCCGGATGTTGCTCTTGATGTTGTGGCCGATGAACTCAATGATCTCACGGTCAATATCAATCCCGTCATCTTCTGCCTTGCGCTGCAGAATCGCGATGCGCGTCTCCAGATCGGGAGGCTGCATGTCGGCGGAGAGTCCCCACTGAAACCGCGACAAAAGACGCTCCTCGATCCCCTCAATGTCGCGAGGCGGGCGGTCTGCGGACAAGACGATCTGCTTGCCTGACTGATGCAGTGCGTTGAAGATGTGAAAGAACTCTTCCTGCGTCTTTTCTTTTCCACCGAAGAACTGGGCGTCGTCGATGACCAGCAGGTCAATCGACCGGTAGAACATCGAGAAATCTGAAGCGCGGTTGTGCTGGATCGCCTGCACAAACTCGGTAGTGAACCGCTCACTCGACACGTACATGATCGAGTCGGCTTTCTTGTTGGCGCGCACATAGTTGCCGATGGCCTGAATCAAGTGCGTCTTGCCGAGTCCGACGCCGCCATAGATCAGGAACGGATTGAATTGCGTCTTGCCAGGCTGCTGCGCAATGGCGAGTGCCGCGCTTCGGGCGAGTCTGTTGCAGTCGCCTTCGATGAACCGCTCAAACGTGTAGTTCGGATTCAGATTTGTCGACACGGGTGCGCGGCGCACGCCCGGAATAACAAAGGGATTTGCGATCGCGGTCGCCGGGATAAGCGGCTCGTCATCGGGCCTGCCGAGGCCACCCACATCGTGACCAGGGTGGCTTCCGGAAACCCCTGACTCGTGCCCGATGGTGTCACCCGAAACAGGCAGGTTCGCCGGCCGCGCGGGAAGCTGCATGGATGCCCCGCGAGCACCCCGAATCAGGTCGTCCTGCTCGATCACGATGTCGTAGATCAATCGACCGTTCGGGCCGAGTACCTTCGTTACCGTGCGGCGCAGCAGATCGAAATAGTGCTCCTCGATCCACTCGTAATAGAAGCGACTGGGAAGCTGTACCGTAAGCCTGATCTCGCCGGCGTCCTCAGCAAGCCGCAATGGCCGGATCGGCATGAACCAGGTCGAAAAACTCTGCCCGTTGACGTTATCCCGGATGATCGACAGGCACTCGCGCCATGCCCGGTCAGCACCTTCGTCGTGATGGTCTTCGCGACGGTCTTCGGGGCGTTGACCGGAGTGGCGTCCCGAGGGTTGTCCGGAGAGGTCTTCCGAGGGGTCTTCGCTCCAGTTCGAATTGTGGCTCATGCGGTCGGTTCGTCAGACGGGCGCGCAAGATCATGCTATTCCGGCGGCCGGACAACATATTCACCAGTTATCAACAAATGCCAGTCAAACCGCCCGGAAATATTCCGATCAAGAAATCTTTTGAACAGCCTACCCCAATTACGGGTTTGTGCCTTCTGGCGTACGCACCAGTAGACGGGTCCATGGCCGGGACCCACATTTCGGCCAAAACAGCGAGTAATCGACTAATTGGCTACTGTTAGCCGCACGGCACCACGAAGGCGGGCCGGGCGAGAATCTCCTTGTCCACAAGTTGTTCACCCTTTGGCACGCAGTGGTTTGCGGTTGCTCGGCGCGCGCCCTCTTGAGGTTTTAGCAACAGCGGATGCCCCGGGCAAGCGCAGGGCGTATGATCTGGTTTGCGAATGGCGTATCTTCCGTGTTCTGGCCTTGCCGGAAATCCGTTCATCGGCCAGCGCGTTGAGGTTCGTGTTGAGCACGCATCGTTTCGCCCCCGACATCGCTCCCAGGATAGACATCAGACCGCTGGAGCACGGTCGACATCGGTTCGAGTTTGCGCCGAGCGCAGAATCGCTGGAACTGGATGGAGAACGGTTCTCCTCGATATTCGTTGAGGCCACGGTTGATGTCTCGAGGGAAACGGTTATCGAGGTTGAAGCGGCTGCAATCGCACGGTTGACGTGTAGCCGGACGCTCGTCGAATACGACGAACCGCTGGAAGGCTCATTGTCGCTCGTCGTGCTGCGAGACGTTCTCGAAGAGGACGAATCGGATGACCGGCCGCTCGATGAACCTGACATGATCGAGGTCATCGACGGCATCGTCGACCTGACAACGCCAGCGAGGGACATCCTCCTGCTCGCCGTGCCGTCTCGGCCGGTGGCACCAGAGGCAGTAAATGTCGAGATTCAGACGACATTTGGTGCTGACGGCGGAGACGTTGACCCCCGCTGGGAGGCCCTGCAAAAACTCAGGTCCGCTGATGATTCACGGACCGACTGAATAGTTCTTCCGAAATCTCCGGATGCTTGATTCCGGATCAGATAGACAATGGCAAATCCGAAGCGACGTCATTCCAAGGCCCGTACCCGCTCACGGCGGGCGAACTACTATAACCGCCTGAGCGAGCCGAGCACCATGGAGTGCCCAAACTGTGGTGAAGCAAAGCTCCGCCATCGTGCCTGCCCGAGCTGTGGTCACTATCGTGGCCGCCAGGTGACAGAAGCACGCGAGCAAGACTAGTCCGCCGCACGCTCTCCCTATCGCCCCTCCCATGTCCCTTCGCGTTGCAGTAGATGCCGTTGGTGGTGACGACGCGCCCGACGTTGTCGTCGATGGCGCGATAGCCGCCGCACGGCACGACGGCGTCGAAGTGGTCCTTGTCGGCCCACGCTCGGTCGTCGAACGATCCATGGCCCGGTACGACGAACCGCTTGACGGCATTACCGTCGTGGATGCACCGGATGTCATCGGCATGACCGAATCGCCATCCGTCGCACTCAGGCAGAAACAGCGCTCGTCGCTGCACGTCGGCGCCACCCTCCTGTCCACCGGCAAGGTCGATGCGTTTGCAAGCGCCGGTAATACAGGGGCCGCCATGGCCATTGCCTACCACGTCGTGGGACGCATCGAAGGTGTAGCCAGGCCGTCGGTGACCGGCGTTTTCCCGTCGGTCAAGGGCAACGTCGTTGTACTCGATGTTGGCACCAACGTCGACTGCAAAGCCGAACACCTCCATCAGTTTGCGATCATGGGCGCGACGTACGCCAGCCTGATACTGGGCGTCGAGCGACCATCGGTGGGCCTGCTGAATGTCGGCGAAGAGCCCGGAAAGGGCAACGCCCTCGCCCGCGAGGCCTTTGCGCTGCTGAAAGAAGACGAATCGCTTCATTTTATCGGCAACATCGAGGGGCGCGACATTCTCACACATGCCGCTGACGTCGTTGTCTGCGACGGATTTGTCGGCAACGTCGTGCTCAAGCTCGGTGAGAGCGTCGCCTCAGCGCTGCCCGTCATGATCGGCCGCGAAATAGCCCGGCAGGGGCTGGACGAAAAGGACCAGCAGACGGTTGGCCGCGTGCTGCAGGGCGTAAAGGCACACTTTGACTACGAGTCGCGCGGTGGCGCGCCACTTCTCGGCGTGCGTGGCAACGTAGTGATCGGTCACGGCGGCTCGTCTGCCGTCGCGATAGAGAACATGGTCCTCGCAGCAGCACGGCTGGCGGAGCAAGATGTACAGGGGGCCCTTGCAAACGCGTTCGCTCAAGAGCAGAGCGCCTAGAGAAGGACCAACCCATGACTGGAATTACTGCCGCCATCACGGCTGTCGGGCACTATCTACCTCCCGACCGGCTTACGAATGCCGACCTAGAACGGATGGTGGAAACGAACGACGAGTGGATCGTCACGCGCACCGGGATCCGGGAACGGCGTATCCTTCGTGACCCGGCCAAAGCCACTTCCTACATGGCCGCCGAGGCCGCCCGGAACCTCCTCGAAAAGCGCGGCATCAGCGCGAGCGAGATCGACACGATCATCGTCGCGACGGTTACTCCCGACATGCTCTTCCCCGCAACTGCCTGCCTCGTGCAGGCCGAGCTGGGTGCCACGAACGCCTGGGGATTTGACCTGTCTGCCGCGTGCAGCGGCTTTCTGTTTGCGCTCTCAACCGGCGCCCGGTTCGTCGAGAGCGGTCGCTCAAAGAAGGTGCTCGTCATCGGCGCCGACAAGATGAGCACGATCGTTGACTACACCGATCGCACCACCTGCATTCTTTTTGGCGACGGTGCCGCGTGTGTTCTGCTCGAGCCGTCAGACGACGACAACGGAATTATTGACTACATCGAGCACATCGACGGCAACCAGAAAGACCTCCTCTGCATGACCGGTGGCGGCAGCCTCCATCCGCCTTCCCACGAAACGGTTGACGCGCGAATGCACTATGTGTATCAGGAAGGCCGTTCGGTTTTTAAGTACGCGGTCACCGGCATGGCGGATGTAGCCGCCGACATCATGGAGCGCAACGGCCTAACGGGGGACGACGTACGCTACCTCGTACCCCATCAGGCTAACCTGCGCATCATTGATGCAACAGCGCGTCGCATGGGGATCGGGCCCGAGAAGGTCATGCTCAACATCGAGCGATACGGCAACACGACGGCCGCAACCATTCCCCTCTGCCTGGTTGACTGGGAGCACCAGCTCCGGCCTGCCGACAATCTCGTGCTCGCAGCTTTTGGGGGCGGATTTACATGGGGATCCGTTTTCCTGCGGTGGGCCTATGACGGCTCCGTGTACGGTGTCCCCGAACATCTCGCTGAACACATCGCCGAACCAGCGGCCAACTCATAGCTCCGATGCCGACCGCCTATCTGTTCCCCGGTCAGGGTTCCCAGTTTGTTGGAATGGCCCGCGACCTGGTGGACGCGTTTCCCGAAGCCCGCGGTGTTGTTGATCGCGCCAACGAAGTGCTTGGCTTTGACCTGGCCGCGATCATGTTCGGGAGCGGCGTTGACGATGTTGAGGCCGCCGAGAGACTCCGTCTGACGAATTTCACGCAGCCTGCCCTATACGTACACAGCATGGCAGCATGGGCCGTCCTGCAATCGCGGGGTGTGGTACCTGACTCTACAGCGGGTCACTCGCTTGGAGAATACAGTGCACTTGCGGCCGC
>JAUIJQ010000269.1 GCA_030431165.1 Rhodothermia bacterium
ACGGGTGGCGCTTGCGGGACTCGTTGGCGGCGGACTCGCCGTGGTCGGGGTTGCCATGCAGGCCCTGGTTCGCAACCCGCTGGCCGAACCCTATATCCTCGGTATATCGAGCGGCGCATCGGCTGGTGCAGCGCTCTTCTTCTTCGGGTTGTTGCCCCCCGTGATGGCTGTTGTCGTCACGCTGCCGCTCGCCGCGTTCCTCGGCGGCCTTGTCGCCATCGGCGTTGTGCTCGGGATCGCCAGAACACGATCCGGGATCTCCGTTGCGCGGCTCTTGCTTGCCGGCGTAGCGGTATCGGCGCTCATGGCGTCGATTACGTCGTTCATAACGTTCCTGTCGCCCAATCCAGACAAAATCAGGTCGATCCTCTTCTGGCTGCTCGGCTCCCTGTCGGGAGTATCGTGGCCGGACCTCTGGCTCCCACTCGTGGCGAGCACGCTCGCGCTGGTTGTCCTTACTATTCTTGCCCGCTCACTCGACGCGCTGCTCCTGGGCGACGAACCCGCGCAGAACCTGGGCGTGCACGTAGAGCGGCTGAAGCGGATTATCGTCGGACTGACCGCGTTGGTGACCGGCATCCTGGTAGCTCAAAGCGGCGCAATCGGATTTGTCGGGCTCGTCGTACCCCACAGCGTTCGTAGCCTCGTCGGTGTCAGCCACCGCAGGTTGGTCCCGGTGTCCTTCTTCACCGGTGCCGCATTTCTGATACTGGCTGATCTACTCTGCCGGACGGTCGTGCGACCAAGCGAACTACCCGTAGGAGTTGTCACGGCGCTGTTTGGGGCGCCATTCTTTCTGTACCTCCTGCGCCGCAGCGATTACCAGTTTGGCTGATTGGCCCGTCCACCCCACGAAAACAACGACCGTCCGGGAGCGTATACGAGCGTCGAACCTACGAACGGATGTCCGACCAAGTCACGATTACACAAAGCAGCGCTACGTCGTCTCCTGACCTGACCAGCGACAACGGCGTTCCCCGCGCCTCGTCGTTGAGCGAGATACGACAGCCCGTCGTCGAAGAACTCACCGAGTTCAGGTCCTACTTTCGCGACGCGATGCGATCGGATGTCGGGCTGCTGGACAAGGTCACGCAGTACATCCTGCGTCGCAAGGGAAAGCAGATTCGCCCGATCCTTGTTTTGCTGTCGGCGAAGGCGAGTGGCGTCGTCAGTGAAACCACGTACCGGGGCGCAGCGCTTGTTGAGCTTCTCCACACGGCCACGCTCGTACACGACGATGTCGTTGATGAAGCGGAGAAGCGGCGCGGCGCGTTTTCCATAAACGCGCTCTGGAAGAACAAGGTATCCGTTCTGTTTGGAGATTTCCTGCTGAGTCGGGGCCTGTTGCTCGCGCTAGACCATCGCGACTACGAGCTCCTTCACATCATGTCAGATGCCGTTCGCCGCATGAGCGAGGGCGAGCTTCTTCAAATCGAGAAGTCACGGAAGCTCGACATCGATGAAGAAACCTACTTTCGGATAATCTCTGACAAGACGGCGTCCCTGATCGCCGCTTGCACGGCCTCAGGTGCGGCAAGCGCGACCGATGACCGGGATGTCGTAGCGACGATGCGTCTGTTCGGGGAAAAGCTCGGCCTTGCGTTCCAGATTCGCGACGACCTGTTCGACTACGGCGTGCGTGATGTGGGCAAACCCCTCGGCATAGACATCAAGGAGCGGAAGATGACACTGCCGCTGATATTCGCGTTGCGAACCGCTGATCGCGCGGACCGTCGAGAAATTATCCGGATCGTTCGCTCCGGCTCACCGTCCCGGGCTGAGCTCAGGCGCATTGCATCTTTCGTCGACACAACCGGCGGACTTGCCTATGCGCAGGAGAAGATGTACTCGCTTGCGGATGAAGCGCGCGGACTGCTGGGTCAGTTACCGGAGAGTGCATCGCGCACGTCTCTCATGCAGCTTGTGGACTACGTCGTCAACCGGAAGCGTTAAGTCACCGACAGTCAAATCGGGATCGCGGTCTGCTCAGGTCTGCAGCACGCCGGGATTAAACGCGGGCACGTGTTCGTTTCCGTTCGCGAGTTCGATGCCCATGCTGAGCCACGCACGTGTTGATACAGGGTCAATGATCTCGTCAACCCACAATCGAGCTGCAGCATACTCCGCCGACGTCTGTCGTTTGTAGCGATCCTCGATCTCGGCAAGCATCGCGATCTGCTCTGATTGCGAAACCTCAGCGCCCCGTTTTTTGCGCTTTGCAACTTCGATTTGCAGCAACGTCTTTGCGGCCTGAGCGCCACCCATCACCGCAATACGGGCAGTAGGCCAGGCGAGAATGAGGCGTGGGTCGTAGGCTTTGCCGCACATGGCATAGTTTCCAGCGCCGTACGAATTCCCCAGTATCACGGTGAACTTTGGCACAACCGAGTTTGCTACGGCGTTGACCATTTTTGCACCGTCTTTGATGATACCTCCATGCTCGGCACGGGTGCCGACCATGAAGCCCGTCACGTCTTGCAAGAACACCAGCGGGATGCGCTTCTGGTTACAGTTCATCACAAAGCGCGCGGCCTTGTCGGCGGAATCGGAGTATATCACCCCTCCCACCTGCATCTCACCCTCGGCATTCTTTACGACTGACCGCTGGTTTGCGACAAGACCGACCGACCATCCGTCGATGCGTGCGTAGCCGGTAACGATTGTCTTGCCGTACTCGTCTTTGTACGGCACCCACGAGCCCTCATCGATGAGGCGCCCGATTACCTCTTCCATGGCGTAGGGTTGGCTACCGCCTTCTGGCATGATGCCATACAGTTCGGCGGCGTCATACCGCGGGCTGCGTGGCTCGACGCGATCAAAGCCCGCATCCGGCCGCGCACCAAGACGCCCAACGAGCTCGCGAACCGTGGCGAGACAAGTCGAATCGTCCTCCATCCGATAGTCGGTCACGCCCGAAATCGACGAGTGGGTCGCCGCACCGCCCAGTGTCTCCTGGTCAACGTCTTCGCCAATCGCGGCCTTCACGAGGAACGGCCCGGCCAGAAAAACGGAACCGGTGCCATCAACGATGAGCGCTTCGTCAGACATGATGGGCAGATACGCACCGCCCGCAACACACGATCCCATTATCGCCGCGATCTGCGGGATACCGCGACTTGACAGAATTGCATTGTTTCGGAAGATCCGCCCAAAGTGCTCTTTGTCGGGAAAGATCTCATCCTGCATCGGCAGGAAGACGCCGGCCGAATCCACCAGGTAGATGATGGGACAATGATTCTCGAGAGCGATCTCCTGCGCGCGAAGATTCTTCTTCGCGGTAATCGGAAACCAGGCACCCGCTTTTACGGTGGCGTCATTGGCGACGATCATGCACAGGCGGCCACTCACGCGACCCAGGCCCATAACCGTTCCACCCGCAGGACACCCTCCTTCCTCCTCGTACATCCCGTCACCAACGAAGGCGCCGATCTCGAAGAACTGGTCTTCAGCATCAACGAGCGCCGCGACGCGCTCCCTCGCGGTCATCTTTCCCCGATCGTGCTCACGCTGAATCCTGCTTTCCCCGCCACCCCGGTGAATAACCGACAACTGGTCGTTGATCTCTTTCAGCCTGGCTTCATAGGCCGATGCACGACGAGCGTACGCGCCCGATTCGGCGTCGACGGGGCTCCCAGGGTCATGGGGCCCGGCGTCCACGAGATCATGTTGCTCGACGTGAACGTTCGCGTTCGCTGGATCGCTGAGGTCCACGTGATCGTTGGGGTCGACGTGATCGCTGGGGTCCATAAGGGTACAAAATGGGGGAACGAAAAAAGCCCGGCACAAACGGCCGGGCTCACTTCTACGATCGGCTTTACAGCCCCTAGACGAAGGCTACGATCTTCTGGAAAATCTCCTGACGCGGCTCACCGGTCTTCTCAGCAATGAGATCCACCATCTTCCGCAGATTTCCCCGGGCCTTCTTCATTTCTTTGTCGCCGAAGTCGACCTCGTTCCAGACGGCCTCAATCTGCTCCCGCACACGATCCCAGCTCTGATTCATACGTTCCGTAGCCATCGTTTACCTCCTCGGTAGTCCTAGACAAGCATACTATAAACTTACGACACGTCCGCTATGTTTCGCCAGTGTGAGCACTTGGTCGATCGTGTCAGGAAACGGACAAACTGTGGATCAATTTGCGCTTCGCAACCGGCAAAACGGTCTCTCTGAACGGGAAATCGAGTTCAGTGACCAGAAAATAGGTAGATGGATTCGGCAGGTCGCTGTGCTCGGTCGCTAGCTGCTGCTTAATTGCTGCAGGGCTCGGAAAAACGGCCCCCGCGTCTATACTCGTTACGTGCGTCGTTCTGAGGGCCCGAAAACGCTCGTCGGCCCCCGAAAAGATCGACATCCGGTAGCGCACCACGTGTATCTGACTCTCAGACCGGTCTGGTACAAGCAAATAGCCCTCCTCAACGTACGAGGGCACGATTCCAACCTGCTCCAGATGTACGTTTTCGTCTACAAACTCGTAAATCGCGCGTCCCTCCTCGATCGCCGTGCGGATGCGCGGCAATGCCCACTCAATTAGCGCCTCCAGGTCGTCGAGTTGCTCCAATCCCAGGTCAGTCTTCTCATAAATGAGTTTGTGGGCCTTCAAATCCACCCCACCCAGTTTGCCTGGAATGGCTGATCGCACTTCTTCAAGCTTTCCTGACACCCCGGCAAGGGTGTTATGCAACGTTACGAGGTCCCCGAGGTAGGGGTAGATGAGGTTGCGTGCAAATGCTTCCCGGATCCGCTTGAGATATGCAAGAAGCCTGTACTGCGTCGACTCTGGGTCACGCAGCCCGGTCACGAACAGATCAAAAGTGACAGGTTCCATCGTTCCGGATGATGCTCTAGCCTTTATTTTGTATCGACTGCGCATTTTGCACTTAAACGAAAGCCTGAATGGCGCCGCCTACGCAATACTTGAACGTTTCGGGCTACCGGTTTATTGACCTGGATCCGGCGCAGCTCCCAGCGCTGCGAGAGGAGTTTCTTCTGCTCGTCCGCGATACAGGAATCCGGGGCACAATCCTTCTTGCGCCCGAAGGCATCAACGTGATGTTGTGTGGAGGCGAGGACGAGCTACGCCAGGCCATTGCCGCGATCACCGCCAGAGAGCCCTTTGCCGATCTCTGGCTCAAAGAGTCGTGGAGCGAAGACGTCACATTTTCGCGGATGCTCATCAAGATCAAACGCGAGATCATCCCCGTCGGTGACGCGACGATAAAGCCTGCAAAGAAGACGGGGCGCTACCTGAGCCCGGACGAGTTGAAGACCTGGTACGATCAGAACCGGGAGTTTGTGATCATCGATACACGCAACGACTACGAAGTTGCACTC
>JAUIJQ010000270.1 GCA_030431165.1 Rhodothermia bacterium
AAACCCATTGTCATAGCCCAGATAGAGTCGCGGGCCGAGTTCGCCGCCCTGGTCCGAATACCGCGACGACTCCAGCGTGTCCAGCGAAACGGGCAGGATGCTGTGGTCGGATGAGTCGTTGCGCGTCTCGATCGGTGCGACTTGTCCGCCTTGATTATGTCCGGAAGGATCGCTGCCGGAAGGATCGCTGCCGGTTTGCGTTGGCGGCAGTCGCCGCACTTCCAGCGCGACCGATGGAAAGGCCCAGCCGTCGCTCAGACCTGCACGCTCGTCCGCCCAACCGGCCGATGCTAGCAGCGGGCAGGCGATGCCGAAGATGGCAATCGCGCGCAGGATCACGGCCGAGGAATTGAACCAGCACCGTGAGAGCAAGTGTCTGTTACGCGACGCCATATTCGCTTGCAGTATGCGGGAGACGAGACTAGTAATGCTAGCAAGAGGGCGCGCGGGCGCCCGGATAGATCAAGTCATCGACCACCGTCGAGGTATTTCGCCAATCGGAACCGAAAATCACCTTGGCCTGCGGCGAAGGCGAGAGGTCACGACCGCACGCAACGAGGCTATCCGTCCGACGGTTCGCCTTGTTGCATCTGGCTAGCAGGCTCGTGGAACGATGCGGCGAAGAACTCGTCCAGCGCGTGGCATCGGGGCCCGGCAAGTGTCGGCCGGCCTTCAGCAGTCGACCGTCTGCTGAAGGTCCTTGCCTGAACGTAAGTTGGACCGCGCGACCTAACCAGGCGATGCGCTGCCCTTCAACCGTTTCCGGCCCTCGACAGGATTGCCTGGCCCCCGCTTACAATTGGATAGCGAGCATGGTAAGTCGCAGGCGACAGGGGACCATGCACTTAAACCAAGGGATCATATAAAACCAGGTGCGGTCCAGCTAAATGACCAAGTGCAATTCGGCGACCATCCGGGACCGGCTCGTTCTTGGTCGCTCATCAGATTCAACTGCGGAACAACGGTCTGTCGGCGAAAACGGTGCCTGTATCACTGACGGGGTGTGCGCTGCTGAATCGCACTCGGCCATGTAGGCCTTCATCAAACGCGGGCCGAGCCGATTCATATGGTTGAACTTCATATGGTTGAACACAGCCTGATGATGACTCGGCCGCAGCGCCGTCGGTCGGACGATGTCGTCCCTTGAACGATGCCTTTCCGCGCCGCGCCTGCCGTTACGACACTTGCCCGAAGACAGACGCGGCTTCAAGCGGTGTGGGTTGCCTGCGAGAGGAATCGTGCATCCGGCACGCGACCACAAACCGCGGGCTCGGTGACGCTGCCTGCGTTACGATATCGCGTCCAACCACCAGGCGAGCATCACGTCAAAGCCCCAGAATGCGGCCAGGAGGATGCAGGCGCTCCCGAGCATCGCATTGACGCGCGTGGGAGCAGGCCGGTAGCTGTGTTTGAGGACATGGCGTTCATGCGGTCGCATGACCGCCATACTGGCGGTCTTGGCCGTTAGGCTCTCGGCAAGTTGCGAAACCGACAGTCCCAAGAACAAGAGTAGCGCGATGGGCCAAATGGCCTTCACAATCATGTGCGATGTCATGGGTTTTCTCGCGACGCAGGGCGTGGTGAAACATAAAAATTGGCGCGAGGCAAAACGCCTTCACGCTGAGACAGACAGTTTTACTTTGTGAGGAGTTTGAATTCGGCGGCGTCAGATCCGCCGGAAGGTACGACAAAACTGACGGTCGTCTTGCCGGGATCGCTGTAGGGGGCGGGGATGAGCTGCTTCGGCGCTTTGACCGAGGGTACCCCTGGGTCTCTCATCGCCATCAACTGGCCTTCGTCCATGCCTTCGTCCGGATTTAGCTCAAAGCCCGCGCCGTCGAACTTGCTGAAATAGACGGTGTTCTCACCCACGGCGGCTCCGGTTGCGAGCTCGAAGTTCCCTTCCGCGTCCGTTCGGGCAAACGCGCTATGTGTGCCATTCATAAACTTCACATCAACCGCGGCGGCAGGCGCGCCGTCCAAATAGACCGTCCCGGATACCATGGCCGTTTCGGGGCCGGTGGAGGAACTGCATCCTGCGATCGCAACGACCGCTCCGATCATCAGGCAAGAGAATAGGTAACGCATGGGTAGTTTTCCTTATCGTTGTGCGTGATTTGTGTGATTCTTGACGAGCTTATCTGTGAGAATCAGGTCGATTAATAGTCACCGACCGGTTCTCCATCGTGGAGGTACGCTAACCGTTGAAGTGTTAGATAGTCGATGGTCTCAGGGAGGAAATGGACGGAGCCGTCGCTGAATGCGAATTGCGCGCCGCCCGGGTGGAGGCTGCCGAAGACCCAGGCGTAGCTCCGTTTTTGGGCGTCCGAGAGGTAGTCTTCGTTGATGTTCCAGTCCGGCGAGTAGATGGCGGCATAGGCAGACGACAGGACGGTTGTCGAATAACTCGGCACGTAGCCGTGGCAGCAGGTGTGCGTACCCGTCATGCCCCAGGGGCCGTAGTGCTCGGACGTCTTGAAGCGACCGCCGGTTGCTTCGCCGATGGCAAGTGTATTCGAGGTTCCATCGGTGATGCTGGCAAAGCGTGCTGCACCGTCGTTGCCAAAGACACCTTGGGAAATGGATCCGGCGTACGTTTCCCACTGGGCACTGTAGTCGGTGGTTCCCCCAGTCGAGAACAGGTAGCTGGTTCGGATCGCGCGACGACGGGCATAGAAGCTTGTGCCACCGGCGTCGTATTCTGAGATCTGCCCCGCATCGGGATGCGATGGGCACTCCAGTAGATCGATGCTGGCGTTGTACAGCGTGTCATTGTCCATGTCGGTGCCGGCGACGGTTGCGCCATACGGACTGGACGCACTCGAACAGCGTCCGTAGTCATACTTATCGGCGATGGTGTTTTGCTCGAAAAACGGTAGCAGCAGCGTCCAACCGGTGGTGTTCTTGACGCCGCCTCGCGCGGTGTGATAGGAGGCGCTGTTGTAGCGACCTGATCCCAGCAGGGCAGGAGGGAACGTCTTGAAGGTGTCGTGGTAGTTGTGTAACGCCAGTCCTTGTTGCTTCAGATTGTTGCCGCATTGCATCCTTCTGGCAGCTTCTCGAGCTGATTGCACTGCCGGCAACAACAGCGCCACGAGAATCCCGATGATCGCAATCACGACCAACAGCTCGACGAGCGTAAATCCACTTCTTTGGTGACGGACGGGTGATCGATTCATCCTGGGAGGTCCTTTAAGAAACATGATTCAAACAGTTGCCTTGACTGGTGGGACACCGACCATGGTGTTGATGGCAACGACGCGTTACCCGCATTGCAGAACCCGTGCCACACCAGCCGGTCCGATCCGATTTGCCGCGGCCTTCGTGGTCTACGACGCATGCCATCCTCGGTACATCACCGCGCTTGTGGCGGTCCACGTGCCCACCGAGCTTTCCCGTGACACGATCTGCGCAGCGGCTGCACACAAATGCAGCAAGTGCGACAGCGGCCACCCAGCATTCGACAAATCTTTCCCAACAGGTGGTTTGTGCATTCACCGGAAGTTTGAGGTCCAAGACGCGACGTGCCCTCACGGATCGCCACGCCTGCGTACTCGCCAATCGCTAACGCCGCGGACTTGCTGTTAAGCCTTTTCAAGTGTTTTTGCGAGGTTTACGGGCTGGACGGCATCACGGCCCGCCACGTACGGCCAGTTCGCCGGCTGGGGGGGCGCGGCTCCATCATGTCCCGCTCGGTCACGATCGCGGTGGCGAATGCATGCACGTGTGCGACTTACGCCCCGATTGGTACACGATGTGCTAATTCTTTCTGTCGAGACGGACCGCGGGGCATTGCAATCTCTGTCTTCTCCCATCGGTGTGGTCCGCTGCGCAAACGGTCCGCAGCTTGATCCACCGGTTCAACCTTCAACCACTTGCTGGAGCGACGCGTCATGTGCCATGACCTGGTGCCAGGATGGCCGTCGCGGGGCGCCGTCGCACTAGCAACTCAAGGAGTAACCGATGCAAGATCGAACGATAAGTGTGATTCTCGCCGGAGGGGTTGGGTCGCGGTTGCACCCTCTGACTGCAGAACGGGCCAAGCCGGGCGTCCCCTTTGGAGGAAACTATCGGATCATCGATTTTGCGTTGTCGAACTGTCTTCACTCTGGGATGCGCCGCATCCTGGTTCTCACACAATACAAGTCACACTCGCTGCATAAGCACCTGCGCGACGGCTG
This sequence comes from Rhodothermia bacterium, assembly GCA_030431165.1. Lineage (GTDB taxonomy): Bacteria > Bacteroidota > Rhodothermia > Rhodothermales > JABDKH01 > JANQRN01. The sequence continues at coordinate 4,182 of JAUIJQ010000270.1, forward strand.
GTCTGTTTTTAATCCTGGCATCGGCGAATACGTTACGATCGTGCCACCGCAGATGCGAACCGGCGCCTCCTGGTACGCGGGGACCGCGGATGCGGTATACCAGAACTTGTACCTGTTACGACGCAGTCGTGCCGAGCGTGTGTTGATCCTCTCGGGCGACCACATTTATCGCATGGACTACGCCGCGATGCTGCAGTTTCACTGCGATCATCAGGCAGACGCGACGGTTGCCTGTATGAAGGTGCCAGTTCGCGACGCGACGTCGTTTGGTGTGGTGACGGTCGATGACGCTGGCCGCGTGCGAAAGTTTCACGAAAAGCCGACGCGTCCACAAACATTGCCGGGCGACCCGGAGCATGCGCTGGCATCGATGGGGATCTACATCTTTTCACGCGAACTATTGTGCTCGGTGTTGGAAGATGACGCAGCACAGAAGGACTCGTCGCACGACTTTGGCAAGGACATCTTGCCGCGACTCATTCACACGGACAGGGTGTGCGGTTATCAATTCGGTGGCGGGCCTGGTCGCGTGAGTTTGGATTCGTATTGGCGTGATGTCGGGACGATTGATTCGTATTATGCTGCCAACATGAGCCTTCTCGCCCCCGATCCGCCGCTCGACCTGTATCAGTCGAACTGGCCGATCATGAGTGCCAATTGTCAGTCGCCGCCCGCCCGCGCCGTCCCCGGTCGGAGTGGCAAGGTCGGTTCAGTGATCGACAACGCGATCTTGGGGGCCGGCACCGTGGTGAGCGGTGGCACGGTGAGGAATTCGATCCTTTCTCGCAACGTTCGCGTCGACGAAGGCGCGACTGTTGCTGACTCGATCGTCTTTGATGATGTCCAGATTGGTCATGGTGCGCAGGTCCAGCGCTGCATTATTGATAAGCATGTGAACATCCCTCCGAATGAGAGGATTGGCATCGACCCTTACCTGGACGCCCAGCGGTTTGTTCTCTCGGACGACGGGATTGTCGTCGTGCCGCGTGACTATCGGTTCAATAGCCTGTCGACCCCCGAAAAGCCCAGGCGTCACTTCGAACCACCTGTCATGCCGGCGCGAAAGGCAGTGATCTGAGCCGCCTTGATCTGAGCTTCCTTGACAGGTAGCGCGGGGGCGGGTGTGGTTGATCAGTCGGCTTGAG
>JAUIJQ010000271.1 GCA_030431165.1 Rhodothermia bacterium
CTTGGCGTGGGCGCACACCTTGAATCGTGGGGCGTCGATCCCGACGCGATAGATGAATTGGATTGGTGGGATGAGACGCGAGTCCGAGGCGTAAAACTGATCAGCACGCCTGCGCGACATTTCTCTGGTCGATCTTTGCGTGACAGAAATGCAACGTTGTGGTCGGGCTGGGCATTTGTGGGCGCAACGTGCCGGCTCTGGTGCAGCGGCGATTCCGGATTGACGCCGGAGTTCCTCGAGGTGGGCAAGCAGCTCGGTCCGTTCGATGTCACCTTCATTGAGTCCGGGGCCTACGATCGTTCGTGGCCGGATGTCCACATGGGTCCGGAGCAGGCTGTTGCCGCCCACCGGATGGTAGGAGGCGATGTGCTGGTACCGGTGCACTGGGGACTGTTCAACCTCGCGTTGCACGGATGGACTGAGCCTGCCGAGCGCATCCGGGCGGCGGCGGGCAGGGCTGGTGTGCGGGTTGCGTTTCCCCGACCAGGAGAGAGCGTTGGCCCGGGTGCATTTCCGACCGAGCAATGGTGGCCGTCGCTGCCGTGGGACACGGCCGCAGTGTCGCCGATCATTTCGACCGGGCTCTCGGAGTCAATTCTGGCGAGGGTCCCTGCGTTCTAGAGCGGCACGAGCCACGATATTTCGCGGCCATCCGTGATATATCGCGGCGTGCGAATCGGCTGTTGCGCGTAATCGGTTGGCCGACAACGATATAGTGTTTTGGTATGGCTGTTGCCAAGCACGATGTCACGCCAGACGGGTGAAAACGTAACGCAACACAAAACCATCGCGACAGGGACCGATCATGCTTCACGCCACCCCTCATCTCACCTCCCGCCCAGTGGGTCTTTCGCGCAAGCGGTCGGTGACCGATGCCGAAGACGAGTCGGCGGATTTCGCCGCCCTGGAGCAACTCTTTCGGACGCACTGGTCAACGATTTACGGTACGGCGTACAGGATCGTTCGACATGCGGAGGACGCGCGTGGAGTGGTCCAGGAGACCTTCTTTCGCGCGATAAAGAGCTATAGCGCGTTCCGCGGCGATGCTCGTCTCTCAACGTGGGTGTGCGGGATCGCCATCAATGTTGCACGCAATCACGTACATCGGCGGATTCGGTATCGAGCCCTTGGCCGGGTCGGGCTGGATGAGGCGGATGTGGCCGAGATCGCGTTTGATCGAGCAGATCCGTTGGCCGAGCTCGAAAAGAGTGAGCAGCAGGCGTTGGTCCTGAACGCGATTGGCCGGCTCCCAACGATATATCGAGACGTCGTGAGACTTCGCGACCTTGATGAGTTGACGACCCGTGAGGTGTCCATGCGGTTGGGACTTTCGGAGGGTAATGTTAGAATCAGGCTCTGTCGCGGCCATCGGTTGCTGCGCACTATGCTTCAACAACGTGAGCCTTCCTCGCAAGCATGATTGTTGATGGATATCAGGTCGGCGACCAGTCATGGCAATCCGGAGGATTTCGGATTTCCCGCGCGATACGCGCTGATGCCGACGAGCGGGTTCTGGTCAAGATGGTCGAGGTGTCTCGACCAGACGCCGAACTGGAGGCTCGCCTGAGAGACGAGTATGAGTTCCTGAAGACGTTCGAGTCGAACGGTGTCGCGGTCGCCCGGGGGTTCGTAACCGCAGCCGGCCGCGGTGTCTTGATCATTCGAGACGATGGCCAGATTCCCTTGAGCGACTGGATTCCGCCTTCCGGCTGCTCGATCGACGACGCCATCGGGGTTGTCGGCGGGATCGCTGTCGCATTGGGAAAGCTACACGCGGCTGGCTCGACCCATGGCGCTGTTTGTCCCGGCAATGTGCTCATTGATCCATCGACACGCGAAGTCTGCCTCATGGGTGTGGGACACACCGCGGGTTCTGACGACCACCCGGGAGCCCGCCCGTTCGATCTTCGCAGCGAGCTACTTGCCTACATGTCGCCCGAACAGACGGGTCGAACAAGCACCGAAATTGATTCCCGATCGGACTTCTATAGCCTCGGAATGGTCTTGTACGAGTTGCTGTTGGGGACACGGGCTTTTGATTCGACAGACCCGTTGGAGCTGGTGCACGCTCACCTTGCGCGAACGCCGGTTTCGCCGAGTGCGACACGTCCCGCAGTACCTGCTTCAATTTCGTCTGTCTTCTTTAAGCTCGTGGCCAAAGCACCGGCGGACAGATACACCCGAACGGAAGACATCACCTCCGATCTGGAGGAGTGTCTGGCTGGTGTCGACCTACCGACCTTCGCATCAGGACTACGTGTCGAATCAGCGACGCTGAACATTACGGGCGATCTCTACGGGCGTACGACGGAGCTTCAGGCTTTGGAAACGGTGTACGACAGGGTTTGTACTGGGGCCTCGGAACTTGTTCTTGTTGCGGGCTACTCCGGCATCGGGAAGTCGGCCCTTGTGCGAGAGGCCAGTCGCCCAATGATCGAAAAGGGTGCGCAGTACGCATCCGGAAAGTTCGATCAGTTCAAGCGCAATATTCCGTACAGCGCAATCATCACGGCCTTCCAGGGAGTGGTGCAGGAGCTACTTGCACTGGAGCGTTCTGAACTGGCAGATTGGCGTGTCCGCTTGCGGGATGCACTGGGTGCCAACGCGCAGGTTATTGCCGATGTCATACCCGAGATCGAATCAGTAATCGGCGAGTCGGCTCCCGTTCCAGACCTGCCTCCCGCTGAAACGCGAAACCGATTTGATCGCGTTTTTGGTCAGTTCATTCAGCAGTTTACGAGCGAAAGTCATCCTCTTGTTTTATTCCTGGATGACCTCCAATGGGCAGATGAGGGAACGCTTCGGTTGCTGCGGGCCCTGGTGGGTCCGAATGAGCATCGCAATCTTCTGGTGGTGGGCGCCTATCGAAACAACGAAATCGATGCCACACATCCGCTGTCGCTTGTTGTCGACGAGATCAAATCGGCAGGCACAGCGATTAACGTTATCGATTTGCACCCTCTGAGTGCTGACGTGCTTGTTTCGTTTGTTGCCGACGCACTTCGGTGTAGTACAAACGACGCGTCTCCACTTGCAGATCTTGTGCACCACAAGACAAACGGCAATCCGTTTTTTGTGATCCAGTTCTTGCGTGCGCTCGGCCAGGAACGTCTACTGTGGTTCGATCCTGCCGTCGGCCGGTGGTGCTACGATATCGATCAGATCGATCAACTTGGTTTTACGGAAAACGTTGTCGATCTCATGGTCCGTAAGATCGAGCGGCTATCGCGCGACGCCCAGGATATCTGCAAACTTGCGGCTTGTGTGGGGAACCGCTTCGACCTGAAGACGCTGGATATCGTAGCCGCTGATGAAGAGGTGGACATTGCCGACTGTGTGGCAGAAGCAGTGCACCAGGGACTGTTGTTGCCTGAGCGGGGCGGCAACGACGCCGCGTTCTGCTTTGTTCATGACCGGGTACAGCAGGCGGCGTACTCGCTGATTGCCGAAAGTGACCGCAGTCGCGTCCATCTCGTCGTCGGCAGGCAGTTGCATGAGCGCCTTGAAGAGTCGGATCTCGAAGATCAGCTATTTGATGTTGTTGGTCACCTCAACCTCGGCGCCTCGCTACTCGGTGACGCGACTGACAGGATCGACCTCGCACGATTGAACCTTCGTGCCGGGCAAAAGGCAAAGGCATCAACGGCCTACCAGCCGGCGCTGTCATACTTCGTAACAGGTGCGTCGCACCTTACCGAACGAAGCTGGGTGGACGAGTATGTTCTTGCGTTCTCGCTTCACATCGAGTGGGCAGAAACCGAGTACTTGTGCGGCAATTTTGATGTTGCCGATTCTCTCCTGGATAGCCTGTTTGAGCGGGCGACACGAGACCTGGATAAAGCTGAAATCTGCCGAATTCGGATTGTGGCGTCAGAGAATGCCGGTCGTTTTCCAGAGGCCAGTAACTGGGGCAAAGAGGGACTTTCATTGCTCGGCATCGTGTTTCCCGACGACGATCCGGCACGACGCATGATGCTGGCTGACGAAATGTCGGCCGTCTCGAACGAGATAGGTGAACGCGCCATCGTAGAGCTTGTTGAACTGCCGGTGATGACCGACAGCCGCGTACGCATGAGCATGCGATTGCTCATGACGATGTGGGCGCCGAGTTACATCTCCGGCGACATGATGCTGACGCGGCTGATAGCGACGAAGATGGTTCGCTTGTCGCTTCAGTACGGCAATATCGAAGAGTCAGCCTACGGATACATCACGTACGCAATCAACGTTGGACCGCGGCACGGCGACTACGAGGCAGCCTATTCGTTCGGGCAACTTGCGCTCGCAGTGAATGAACGTTTTGATGACGCTACTGCGCGTTCGAAGGTCAACCACATGTTTAGCTGTTATGTGGGCTTCTGGCGCCGACCAATCGCGACGTGTTTCCCTCATTCGCGCGAGGCATACAGATCGGGTCTGGAAACAGGCGACTTCATCTATGCTGCGTACGGCGCGTTCCACGAGAGCTGGCATGCTCTTTTTAGTGGACTCGACTTGCTGGTTTACGAGCGGCAGTATGCTCCACCTTTAGCTTTTCTCGCAAAGACCCAATTCCAGAGTTTCTTCGATGCGCACCAGCTAATGCTGCACTGGGCGCGAGCCCTTCGTGGGGAGACAGAGGATCCATGTTCACTGGACAGTGCGGACTTTTCCGAAACCCGCTACATGGGTGCCTATCGCGAGTTCGCATTCTTTGCCAACTTTTACTACGTGTCGAAGACACACCTCTCTTACTTGTTTGGCCGATATGCCGAGGCGCGCAACTATGCAGTCAAAGCGAAGGCCACGGCCTACGGGACCGAGGGGATGATTTGGGAAGCGTGGCTGTGTTTCTACGAAGCGATGACGCTTGCAGCGGCTTATCGCGCCGGGGCAGGTGCATCCGCGCATGAAACTCGCGATGTGCTGACTCGAGCATGTGAACGGTTGTCGGTGCTCGCGACGAACTCTCCGGAGAACTTCAACCCGCGTTACGAGCTCGTTCGTGCTGAGTGCGCTGTAATTGATGGTGACGTGGACCAGGCGCTGATCGCGTTCGACTGCGCAATAGAGTCTGCGCGCGCCGGTGGCTTTGTGCAGATTGCGGCGCTTGCGAACGAACGCTGTGCAAGGTTCTGGTTGGACCGCGGCAATCGGTCGATTGCGGCTTTCTACCTCAGGGAGGCACTCGCGGAATACCGAAACTGGAATGCAGACGCGAAGACTGCGCAGCTTCGCGCCGAGTTTCCTGATCTGCTCGGATCCGCGCCTCAGTTGGATGCACGCGAGCATCACGGCCCGGCTGGGCCAGACGAGCTGGAC
>JAUIJQ010000272.1 GCA_030431165.1 Rhodothermia bacterium
AGCTTGTTGCGCCCCTCGCCCATGCGGCGCGAGGCGCCCGCCGCGAGCACGATCGCGCCGTAGGCCACAGGCGCGGTCGTCAAGCGGCGCGAGTACCATGGCGTCGATGCCGCGACTGACGAAGTTCTGCACTACCTGAATCTGCATCTGCCTGTCGTCTTCCCGCTGCGGGCCCTGCCAGACTACGTCGACGCCCTCCTCGCTGGCCGCCTTGTTTGCCCCCGCGTGGATACTCTTCCAGAACTGATGCGTCGTGCCCTTGGGAATCACGGCTATCTGTAGGCGGTCGCTGGACGACCCGCCACGTTGACAGCCCGCCATGAGGCTGGCGGCTACAATCAACGCGAACACAAACACGCGCTGTGTTAGTGCAACAAAACGGTACGTCCTGGGGGCTGTCAAACTTTGCATTTCAGGCGAGCGGTTTCACTGGTTGACTTCGCAAAGGTACATTGCCATCCTCTGGGAAATACAATCTGTATTCGATGACTGAATCCCGCGACAACCTCCCTACCGGCCAACACGGTGATCAACGTGTTCATCAGCATGACGGGCTGCCTGATGCTGAGCACGATACCCTGTATAGTGCCGTGTTGTCAGACATCCTGGACAGCATCGGTCGACGCGATCAGTTTCTGTCGCCGACAGTACGACCATTGACCGCCGGTACGCGCGTATCCGGCAGGGCGTTCACCGTGAGGGCGCGACCCGTTGACCGGATTCCCGACGAGGCCTACAAGTTGGAGATGCGCGCAATCGAAGACGCCGCGGCCGGCGACGTGCTGATCGTAGACGCGGGCCACGCAATGCACACCGCGTTCTGGGGCGAGTTGCTCACGACCTCGGCCGCTGCCAAAGGTATCCGCGGGATTGTCATGACCGCATGTGCTCGCGACATGTGGGCGCTCGAAAAATCCGCGTTTCCCGTCTTCGGAATTGGGACTTCCCCGGGGGACTGCCTCGGCCGACTCGAAGTTAATGCCCTGCAGCAGCCGATCGTCGTTGACGGCGTAGCTGTATCGCCGGGCGACTTTGTCTTCGGCGACCTCGACGGTGTTGTAGTCGTGCCGGCCGATGTCGCAGACGAGGTGCTCGAACTGGCAAGAAAGAAGATATCCGGAGAGAACACTGTTCGCGACGAACTCGCCGCCGGCCTTCCCATCAGCGAGGTCTTCCAGAAATACGGCGTCCTCTAGCGGCGCGCAATATCACGCGGGAGGCTGTAATCCGTCGAACTCCGCCATGCCGCCGGCGAGCCCGGAGCGAATCGACATGAAGTCGCTGGCGTTTGCGACAAATTGACAACCCTGGTCAACCCGTCGCCTGATCGCTTCCTGGCCACTTGCCGGACAAGCCCACGCTTTGCCATGCCTTGCCGCGGCCTCAGCCACGCGGACGTACGCTTCCTCTAGACGTTTTCCGTCAACGTCGCCATGTTCGTCGTGGCGGTAGCGATATCCAAGATCACCCGGCCCGATGAAGAGCATGTCGACCCCCTCCACGGCCGCAATTGCATCGACGTTTTCAACCGCCAGCGGCGTCTCTATCTGCACCGTCAGGAATGTCTCCCGTTGCGCCCACGCCGCGTAGTCGTCGATGTCGTGGTGATAGAAGTCCGCGTCGAGCCCGGCGTTGTCAAAACCACGCTCCCCAACGGGCGGGAAGCGGGTCGAACGCACAAGATCGCGCGCCTCCGCGGGCGTCGAAACATGCGGTATCATCAATCCGGTGGCGCCGTCTTCGAGATAGCGATATAGCTGCGCCTTTTCTCTGGTGGGCACGCGCACCATGCAGTCGATGTCGAACAGGTGGCACTCAACCAACAGCGCCTGTACTTCACGGACGGTCATCGCGCGATGCTCCAGATCAAGCCAGATACATTCGTAGCCGGCTCGCGCCGCCTGACAGACAAAAGCCGGAATAAAATGACCGAGGCTGCATACGCGTACGACGCCGCCGTCCCGAATCGTACGAAGTGCTCGACTAGTTCTCATTCTTGTTGGTCTCTCGCTGGTGGGTCAGAATCGATGCCGCTGCACGATACCGCGCATCGGGATGTGGATCATCAAGCAAAGGCACGAGGTGATCAATGATAATCATGTCGGATGCCCCGGCGTCAACATCCGCAGCAAACGATGCCGCGTAGGTTCTGATGGCCGCGTCGCCGGATTGGAGATTCTGAAGCAGCACACCGATCCCCGCTTCATCACCAAGTGCGGCCAGTGCGTGATACACGTAAGCACGATGGAGTTCGTTCGCGTCAGCGCTGATTGCGGTTGACAGAAGGAGTTGATCCGATTCGTCGCCAATCCGGCCGAGAATCCAGGCCGCGATGCGAGCTGATGAAGCCGGGCCGGCACGATACGCGTCGCGAATTGCACTCATGGCCTCCACGTCCCCCTGTTGAGCGAGTGCCGCAGCGGCCATGAGTCGCGCCGTCGAATCACCAACCGCAAACACGTTCCGCATCGCGACTTCGTCCCCTACAAGACCCAGCTTGTACAGACTCTCCGCGGCGTGCGCGTGCGCGTACGGATCACTTCCCGCCAGCACGTCGCGCAGGATCTGGACACGCGCGGAATCACCGGCACGCACCAACTCCCGTGCAAGCCCGCATCGCATCCGGGCATCACGTGTTGTATCGAGTCGCGGCGAAAGGGCCATCCGGACCTCCCGTCCAAATCCGGCAACACTCAACCCTTCAGCCGCGTGCATCGATGGCCAGAAATCCGGATCGTCGAGGCCTTCGCGAAGGACCTGGACAGCCCGTTCACCAGCGTCGGACTGCGGCGAAGCGCACGATGAAACAAGAGCCCCCGCGAAGCACACGGCGAGCACTATCAGGCGCATTGACGGGTTCATTTTTTTCTGCCGGTCGATGTCACTTTCGGCGACCCCTCCCCGCGAGACTGACGACCCAGCCTACGCTGACATTCACAACAAGCGCCGCAAGTGAGATCCACTGGAAGCTCACTGGGTCAGGCGCACGAAGAACGGTACGCCCTGTTGCCGAATCAACTACCTGCTCGAGTGCAACACCAAAATGTGCCGGATCAACGCCCCACTTCAGCGCAGCGAAGGTAACAAGAGGTCCCGAGAACGCAACGATCACAGCCGCAAGCGTTCCACATAGCCAACCGGCCCACACACCGGCCTTTGTTGCGCGGGGGACAAACAGTGCGAAGTAGAACAGGCAAAAGATCGGCACAGTCAACAGATTGACCGTCTTGTTTGTGACGGCCAGTATGTTGCCGGGGACGTGTGCAATGAGAGAACTACCGATGACCACCAGTAGCCCGACAATCGCCGCAAGCCAACGGGCCAGACGAACGTGCCCCTGTTCGCTAAGCGGGTCGCTGCGAAAACGGTCAAAGAAATCTGTAGTGACCACAGCGCTGATCGAGTTGATGCCCGAATCCATACTCGACATCGCCGCTGCGAACATGCCGGCGGCTACCAGACCCGACACAACCGGTGGAAGGTGGAACGCAATGAACCGCGGAAAGACATTGTCAGCGTCGGCTCGCAGCGAAAGCCCATCCGGTAGCAATTCGGGAAACGCTTCGAAGTAGCCCAGCATGGCAAACCCGGCGATGCCCAGCGTGATACCAACGACAGCGCCGAGTACAAGCTGAAGTCCGATGGCGCGGCGTGCCGCTGTGGCGTCGCGAGTCGCCATAAATCGCTGCACCGACACCTGGTCACCTCCGGATGTCGCCACGAACCAGATAAACATCGAGACAATCGACCCGACAACCGTCGCCCGCGTCGCCGGGTCAAAGCTGAAGAACGGCTGACGATCCCAGTCTGGATTCCACTCACGCGGAAACCAATCAAAGCCGCGCATCTCAACAGACACCACGGCAATCACCAGCAGCGACCCGCCATAGAGCAGGATGGTCTGCAGTAAATCGGTGACGACAACAGCCCGCAGTCCGCCGAGCACGGCGTAGACGAGGGAAACCGCCCCGACAACAACGACAACTGCCGGTACCCAGGCCTCATCGACATCGATGATGTACGTAAACGCTCGCGCGGCGGCGTAGATGAGTAACGACATCCAGACCAGGCGAAGCAGCAGGAACATCGAAGCGCCGAGCAATCGGATTCCCAGTCCCAGCCTCGTCTCGAGCAGCTCATACGCGCTGGTCACGCGGACGCGCATGTACACGGGCAACAACACGTAGCCCACCACGAGAAAGACAAATGGATACGCGAGGAAGTTGGTCAGATAAATCGGCCCGCGTCCGATTGTCTCGCCAGGCAGGAGCAGGTACGTGACGGTGCTCAGCAGCGAGGCGAACAACGAGACGCCGATAAGCGCCGGGTTCATCTCGCCAGACCCGGTGAAATACTCGCGCGTTGACTGCTGGCGTCGGCCGAAGTACCAGCCAAGCGCAATCGTCGAGGCGGCGTACGCCACGATGATGAACCAGTCAATAAAAGTGAGTCCGTGGCCGCCGTTCATCGGTAAGTTCACGCAGGAAACGCTGCTGGTTTGTAACCTACGCCACAGCGTCGCGCCCTGCCAACGACCGCGGGAGCACGCCGCGCGCCGAACCGCCCGAACACCACGATGAGACAACTCCGGAACTACTTCATCACGGGTCTCCTGACGATCCTGCCGCTGTGGCTGGTCGCCGTCGTGTTTTCTTTTGTCTTTCGGCTCCTCTCGAACGTCAGCGAACCGTGGGTAGTGCCGCTGCTGCGCGGTATTGCGGTACTGAGCCCCGATGTCCTCGGCTGGCTCGACACGCCGGCGGTGATGACGCTGGTAGCATTTGTAGGCACTGTCGGATTGCTCATCGGGATCGGCATCTTTGCGCGTCGCGTCGTGGGCCAGAAGTCCCTCGCGCTATTCGAGTCCCTGATGGCCCGCATACCGCTTGTGAACACGGTGTATGGCTCAACGCGGAAGCTGCTGGACCTCCTTCAGACAAAGCCCGGCACGACGCAGCGCGTCGTCCTCATCGACTTTCCACACACCGACATGAAGTCCGTCGGACTCGTCACGCGAACGTTGCACGAAGCCGGCACGGGCCGTGAGCTTGCGGCCGTGTACGTACCGACCACGCCGAACCCAACATCAGGGTATCTCGAGCTTGTTCCGGTGGAACTGCTCACGCCGACTGACTGGACGGTTGACGAGGCGATGGCGTTTATCATATCCGGTGGCGCTGTCAGTCGCGACCAGATTCCGTTTGGACGCGCCGACGTGTAACGTTCATCCGGCAGACTTTACACAAGACCGATTCCCGGGCCTGGCTCTGACTGCGCGCGGACAAAAACACTATTTTTCCT
>JAUIJQ010000273.1 GCA_030431165.1 Rhodothermia bacterium
CCGGATAGATGAGCACCGTCTCGGCGTCCAGCAAACACAGGCACGTGTCGAGGTGATAGAAGTCCGGATCGCTCAGGTTCAGTGAAACGATTGGTGTCTCGAGCTCTTCGGATAAGAATTCGTAGGCAGCCTCGTCGGTGCGGAATCCGTATCCACCCAGCAATAACTGTCGTCCAGGAACCCAGAGCGCATCGCCGCATCCCTCGAACTCGTCAACCCGATTCGGCAACGGGGTAATCTCATAGTCGATGGAGGCAAAAAACTGTCGGTAGTGCGCTACCTCGCCTCGTCGCTCCGGCGCGTACATAAGCGATGGAACGATGCCGGTTCGGCCGTCTGACCGCCGGTATGGCAAGGTTTGGTTGGCACAGAAAACCATGTCCGGCAATCCGCTGACACCTTCGACGACACTGGTAGGAATACCGATGGCTTCGTAGACCGCACGCAGGCTGTCCCACTGTTCGCGCGCAAGTTCGACGTCAACATCGCCGACGTTGCCCTTCATGTGCGGATTGATGACGTACCGCACCTGGAAGTGTGCGGGGGTTGTCATTAAAACGCGTCCAGGTACGGGTACGGCCGGCAGTGAACTGATCGTAAAGTCCAGGTCGTCGGCGGAACGGTAGATCATCCTTGCTGCGCCGAGTTTCGTTACAGATCGGATGCCATCTTGGTCAGCACCTCGTTGGTGACGAGCGCCTCGATCCGGACCACATTGCCCGAGCGTTCGATCTCGACGCCGTCGACGAGCGATTGCAGGCCTGGTTCATCCCGGTATCCGTCCGTCAGTTTCAGCGATGCAACCGAACCCTTCAGCAGGTTGGCCAGATCCTGTGCTGACACATTCTCGCGCGGAGTGACAAAACCCAGAGCAGAAAGTGCAGAGGCGCTGGCGTCAAATCCGATCGCGGCGTCTGAAATTGCCGTTGCAAAAGCCATGCTGGCCGGGAAGTCGTCGTCCACGTCGTCGGCGTCTTCAATACCTGTGACAACAAACCAGGAGGGCAGGTGTGATACCCGGTTGACAAGTTCCATTATGCGCTGGTTGCCTTCGAGTCCGCCGCTGTCGCCGAGCGCCCGATCAATTGCGGCGTGCAGGCCGTCAATATTGGAGGTCACGATGACCATTGTGCCGCCTACAAGCGCCATCGCTGCCTTGTCGTCGTCTTCGATGAAGAACACGGGCGTGTCGCGGTAGGTTGACTCTTGCGCACCTCCGGGTACGTTGTTTCGAACAAATTCGGCGGTACCGTCGACATCGTACGACGCGTAAGCAAGGGCCACGCCCGACTCTGGTGCATTATCGTCGAACGCAAAGAAGGCACGATCGAGGTCTGCCTCGGGGTCAAATCCTGTCAGGCTGATGAACTCACGAAAACGTGCCTCATGTTCGCCCGATAGATGTTCAAGTGACAGGGGACCGCCCGAGAATGGAGCTGTGCTTTCATTCTGTGCCATCGCCTGGAAATCGACCATCCCGACCACGCGGGCATGATCGGGCAGGATTCTGATCGCCTCGAGCGTTTCAGCCGATGGATCGTTGCGGGGAATGCCGGATTCGCAGCCAGTGCCGGCGAGACCGACGGCAAGCGCGAGTACGGTGACTGCTACCTGGTGTGTCCTCATGGTATTGCCATTGCGGTGGGTTGAATGGCCGTTGCCGGTCCATCAGAGGTCGCGGCGCAGAAGGCTCAGTGACGCCAGCCCGTACATCACGACGCCAAACCCGACGGATGAGTAGAACGGATACCAGCGCGTAACGTCATCTCCTCGTGCAAGTTTCGCCACCGGTTCTGTCACTTCCGCAAAGTTCGGCAGGATGTGGTACAGGGCCACAAAAACGGATCGCCAGGGTGGATTGATCTGCGGGATCAGTTGATCATGGGCCAGGAATACCAGCGATGCAACAATGAGGCCGTATGACACGATCAGCGACAGTGCAGTGCTTTCCGTGCGTATCGCGACCAACGTCATGGTACCGTACATGACGAGCATCATCGTAACGACGATCGGTATCGACAGGAGGAAGTTGACGTTCCAGAATCCCGTCTTGAGTGAGATCACCAGGAAGACCATCCCCAGGAGGTAGGTAGACAGGACGAGAGCCACCGAGGCGACACCGGCGACATGGCCGCCGAGAACTGTCAGCCGATGCAGAGGTTTGGAGAACAGAAGGTCCACGTGGCCACGCTCAAGGACAGAAGGCATCAGGGCTGAAACCGCAAAGAGCCCAAGTAGCGTCGCGACCCAGTACGCAAGCCCCGCAACGACTGACTCGACGGTTGTAACAAACGTCTCAAGCGACAACAATTCCTGAACCGCATTGCCGGCATCGTCAACGTGTGTTTCAGTAGGCGTGTCGGCGGTCTGGCCGAAGATCCGGATTCCCGATATCGATCCTTCAACGATATCAAGGTTCAGCGCGAACGCCATCAGGAGCCACAGCAGGGTACACACGATGAACAGCCCGAGTGTGATCTTCTTGGCCCACACTTCGCGGAACGTGAGTATGACGACTCCGATGATTCCTGTCATGGTTTCGCCTCGCGGCCGACAACCTCTATGAAGTAATCCTCAAGCGTTTGACGAACGGGTTCAATCGCTTCAATCAGTACGCCGTCGCGACGAAGCTGATCAACGATCCCGTTCAGATCATCACGCCCGACGTTCTGCGCGAGATACGTGAACGTCGAGCTATCGGGATTCGGCGCATCCGGGACGACGAGCCCAAGACGGGCAGGATCGGAGACCCGCGTCGACGTGATCCGATAGCCGGATTCAACCTGCGTCAACGCATCGACCGAGCCATCCCGAACCACGTGCCCTTCGTTCATTATCGCTACGCGCGTGCACACGCGTTCGATTTCTGACAGGAGATGCGAGTTGAGAAAGATCGTCTTGCCCTGCCGGCGCAGTTCGACGACGATGTTTCGGATGTCCTTTCGCCCAACTGGATCCACACCGTCAGTAGGCTCGTCTAGAAAGACGATCTCCGGATCATTCATGAGCGCCTGCGCAATACCGACACGCTGCATCATTCCCTTTGAGAACTGTCGGATTCTGGTGTCGGCCCATTTTGCCATGGACACCAACTCCAGCAATTCGGGAATGCGGCGTCGCCTTGATGCCGAATCGACGCCCGCGAGCCTACCGTAGATGTCAAGCATCTGGGTGGCCGTCAGAAATGCCGGGAAGCGATGATTCTCAGGAAGGTAACCGATGCGGGCGCGGGCACGAGGGCTGTCAGCCGGTACGCCAAGCAGCGATGCCTGTCCGGCAGATGGCCGGACCAGGCCAAGCAGAATCTTGAGCAGCGTCGTCTTCCCGGCTCCGTTCGGACCGAGAAGCCCGAAGACCTCCCCGGTGGCTACCTCGAGGTCAACAGCGTTGAGTGCAAGGACCGGTGTTCGTCGCAGCCCGCGCGAAAATGATTTGGTGAGCCCGGATACGCGAACCGCCGGCGATGTGCTGCCTGGCTCCATCTGCTCATGCCCGGAGCGCCGCAATACCGGGGAGCTCGATGCCTTCGAGATACTCCAACATGGCACCACCACCGGTCGAGACGTGGCTCACCTCGTCTTCGAGGCCGGCGGAAGTAATCGCCGCAACAGAGTCGCCACCGCCGATAACCGAGAAGGCACCCGAATCGGTCGCCCGCGCAACCGCGTGTGCAATTGCTACCGTACCTTTGGCAAACGGCGGCATCTCGAACACGCCCATCGGCCCGTTCCATACCACCGTGGCTGCTGATTCGATCATGCCGGAATACAGCGCAACCGTCTCGGGTCCGATGTCAAGTCCCATTCGATCCGCCGGGATATCAGTCGCGACTTCGAAGTTGGCGTCGGCGCTGAATCCAGTTGCCGCAACATGATCGACGGGTAGCACCACCTTGTCATCAAACTGATCGAGAATCACGCGAGCCGTGTCAAGGCGGTCATCCTCGACCAGCGAAGAACCCGTCTCGTGGCCCAGCGCCTTCAGAAAGGTATAGGCCATGGCGCCTCCAATCAGCAGCTTGTCGACGCGGGGCAGGAGGGACTCGACAATTCCGATTTTGTCCGACACTTTGGCCCCGCCAACAATCGCAACAAACGGACGCGCCGGGTTTCCCAGGACTTTGTCGAGCACCGAGATCTCGCGCCCCATCAAAAGGCCCGCAGCCTTGTGCTTCACTTTATGGGCGACACCTTCGGTCGATGCGTGGGCGCGGTGGGCGGTGCCGAATGCGTCATTGATGTAGACAGAACCAAGCGCCGCAAACTCTGCCGCAAGCGACGGGTCGTTCGCCTTCTCTCTGTCGTCGAACCGCGTGTTCTCGAGCAGGACCACATCGTAGTCGTCGAAGAGCTCGCGGACGGCGTCGGGCGAATACGGCGGTGTTGTCAAGCCGACTGGTCGATCGAGAACGGTGTGCAGGTGGGCTGCAACCGGTGCGAGCGACAGCTCGGGCGTTGCGCCGCCTTTCGGACGGCCAAGGTGGGACATCAGGATCGGATGCCCACCTTTGCTGAGAATGTATCTGATGGTCGGAATGGCCGCACGAATGCGGGTGTCATCACCAACCGAGACCTTGCCACCGTTTGTGACAAGCGGAACGTTGAAATCGACCCGCACCAGTACAAACTGATCCTGCAAGTGCAGGTCGCCTAAAGTATGAGTCATCTCGACGCTCGGGCTATCCGGCTTCAACAAGACGTTTGACGATGTCAACCGTGCGGTTGGAGTAGCCCCACTCGTTGTCATACCATCCGACAACCTTGACCAGTTTGCCCGAACTCATCGTCGACAACGCGTCGAATACGGTGGAGTGCGGGTTGTGGACTATGTCGGTTGAAACGACCGGATCGACGCAGTATTCAAGGATGCCTTTCAGGGATCCCGCGGCTGCTTTCTCGAAGGCGGCATTGATCTGTTCCGTCGATGCGTCGCGGCCGAGTTCGACGGTGAGATCGGTCAGTGAACCGTCTGGAATCGGAACGCGAATAGCAAAGCCGTCAAGCTTACCATCGAGGTGTGGCAGGACGAGGCCTACCGCGCGAGCCAGGGCATCGTGGGCGGCGAGGAGCTGCGCACGATGCCGGTCGCGCACCGCGCGAAGCGGCGCCTCGCGTGGCTGTCGATGAACGTCCTGCTGAACGTCGTCGCCGCGAGCGTGATCGCTGCGCACCAGGAGACGCTCGAGCAGGTCATCGCGCTGGCCGTGTTCCTGCCGATCATCTCCGACATGAGCGGCTGCTCGGGCAACCAGGCCGTGGCCGTCTCCATGCGCGAGATGGCGCTCGGCG
>JAUIJQ010000274.1 GCA_030431165.1 Rhodothermia bacterium
CATCATTGCGGCACGGCCGCTTTCGCAGACGGTCTCCATCGCCACGAATGTCGAAGTGCTGGCGACGAAGGGCAGGTTCGAAATCTCCTCGCCCAGCACCCGGCGATAGGCCTGGATGTCTCCGGTCCTTACCTTGAGCAGATAATCGAAACTGCCGGCAATCATGTGGCATTCCTCGATCTCGGGGATCCTGAGGACCGCGGCATTGAACTGGGTCAGGGCGTTTTCGCGCGTGTCCGAGAGCTTCACTTCGGTGAAGGCGACGTGGTCGAGACCAAGCCGCGAGGGATCAACGACCGCACGAAAGCCCTGGATCAAACACGTCGCGGCGGTTGCTTCAGCGTCGCGCGACGGCGTCCTGCAAGACTTCTATCTGCGCAACGCGGGGGCAGGGGATGCTGTCGAGCTGCTGTGGTTTGACGGTTCACTCGCGCCCGAATCGCCAACAGGTCGCCTTCCGCTTGGTCGGCATTTTCCGGCACACGGCGGCTGCTTCTCGGTGCGCGAATCGTGGGCGTCGTCGCTTGGTCAGACCGTGCTCTACGGAAAGACCGGGCGCGAGGAAAACCATGAACACAATGACGCGGGGCAGCTCTGTATTGATGTCGGCTCAGAGCGCCTGATCGTTGATCTGGGAAGTCCGTCAGGGTACCCGGCCGATTTCTTTGAGGCGCAGCGTTGGCAATACTACAACGCCTCCATCGAGGGACACAACGTGCTCCAGATCGGTGGTCGCGAGATGCGTCTGCCCGACTGGGAGCGTGGCGACGGACGCCCGGCCGACGTATCGCAGCTCACAGGCCACCTTGTCGAGTCGGTCTTCGACGATGCGTGGGGTGCGGCGTTGCTAATGGATTTGACGGCAGCCTACGAAGGAGCCGAGCGCGTCCGAAGGGCAGTAGTCTTTGTCCATCCGGGTATCATTGCCGTGTACGATCACGCCGACCTTGCCGTCGCCGATGACATCGTGCTGCGCTGGCATACGGTTGATCGCTGTGAACCCGATTCACGTGGGCGCTTCGTCGTGCAGGGCGAACAGGCCCGGCTGACGTGCGGCGTCCATCAGGTCGGAAATCCGGGGCAACCCGACATCGTTCGTAGCGAGCACCGGTATCACGAGCCATTCGACAGGTCTCGGACGGGAGAGAAGCTGGACGATCGCAGGGAGAGCTTCATCAGGGTCGCTGATCGATCCCGCAGCGCACGCTGGCTGTCGGTATTTGCGACGCTCGACGCCGGGGGCGTTGCTCCGCTGTGGACCCTGAATTCGGACGGAAGGCTCGCGCTGCGCCGTCGTGACGGTGAGTGGCAAGTCGGAGTCACGGAGGACGTCCTGCACGTCGTTGGTCCTGACGGTACGCGGCACTCCCAAGCCGTCAGCGGAGTCTAGCTACTGTGTTCAATCGAGGTCTACGTCGTAGAGCGCCGCGTACTTCTTCCGAATGTATCGGAGCCAGGGGGAGGCGCTCAGGCCACCACCCGTGATATCCCGTAGTAGTTCGTTGGCGGATTTTGTCCGGCCGTAGCGGTGGATGTGTTCGCCGAGCCACTCAACCAACGGGGCAAAACGGCCTTCGCTGACATGTTTGTCGATTCCGCCGAGGTCGCGATCTGCAACGTCATAGAACTGAGACGCCATGAGGTTGCCGATGGAGTAGGTAGGGAAGTAGCCAAAGGCGCCCATCGACCAGTGAATGTCCTGAAGTACGCCGTCGGCGTCACGTGTCGGGACGACACCGAGGTAGTCGCGCATTTTCTCGTTCCATGCGTCACGCAGGTCGGCCACTGTGAGTGCACCCTCGAACAGCGAGCGCTCCAACTCGAATCGCATCATGACGTGGAGGTTGTACGTGACTTCGTCGGCTTCAACACGAATGAGCGAAGGTTTTACGGCATTTGCGGCTCGATAGAACTGTCTGGCTGATACATCCGAAAGTGAGTCGCCAAATGCTCGCTGCAGCGTCGGAAAGAAGAAGTCTATGAAGGCCGCGCTGCGGCCAACCAGGTTTTCCCAGAGGCGCGACTGGGACTCGTGGATGCCAAGCGATGTACCGTCCGCGAGCGGCGTGCGCTCCAATGCCGGGTCTATCCCTTGCTCGTACAGGGCGTGGCCCATCTCGTGCAACGTTCCGAAGAATGCCGGAGAGAAGAAGTTCGGGTCCACCCGCGTGGTTATCCGAACATCCGAAATTGAGAACGTGGTACAGAATGGATGGGCAGATTTGTCCTGACGCCCCCTGTCGAAGTCATATCCGATCGAAGCGATCAGCTCCTCTCCAACTTTCCATTGTATTGCAGATGGAAACGATCGACGGAGGATGTCGGCCCGACCATCAGCCCGTCCGCGCAACGCGGTTACGATCGGAACGAGTTGGTCCCGCAGTTCTGAAAACGCGGCATCGATATCACTTGTGGTCGTGTCTGGTTCGAACTGATCGAGGAGGGCATCATACGGGTGGTCTTCATAGCCCAGCAGCTCTGCCTTTTCGCGATTCAGCGCCACGACAGCTTCAAGGTGTGGGGCAAATCGGCTGTAGTCATCCTCCTCGCGGGCCTCGCGCCAGGCAGACTTTGCGTGTGCCTCCGCTCTGGCGGATTCTTCGACGAACGCTGGCGACAAGCGCGTCGACTTGTCGTAGTCACGTCGACCAACACGTACAAGCGCGGTTGCGTATCCGTCCTCCTCGCCTGACGCTTCATTGGCTTCACCGGCTGCGTCCAGCGCCTGCCCCAGTTCATCTGAGGTTGCGAGTTCGTGCCCGAGCGCGCGCAGTGTGGCGATCTGATGGGCACGTGCGTTCGCGGCCCCCCGTGGCATGTACGTTTCCTGGTCCCACTCCAGCAGCGCGGCAGCATTGTTGATATCTGCAATTCGATTGTAGAGCGACGTCAGTGCCGCAACGCTATTGTCCATCCTGATCGTTCTCGTTCTTTCTTGGTGTTTGCCGGTGCTGCCTTGCTTTGATCGGTCGCTCTATTGATGCACTATCGCACGCGCGCTAGGAAGCTGATAACCAGCTCACGCACCCGGAGATAGTCGTCCCACTCCAGCGTTTGGCGTACGTCGTCGACGTGGTGATACGGTTGGGTGCCACGATTTGTGTATAGATATAAAGCCGGAATGCCGCGCGATGCGAACGCAAAGTGGTCGCTTATCGGAGTGGCTGACCGCGCCCTGATGGGCCCGATGCCGAGTGAATCGTTGACCGCGCGGAGTAGCTCGTAATCGTCCGGAAAGTTTGTACCACCGGCCGCAACGATACCTTCCCGTCCTGATGCAACCATGTCGAAGTTCAGCATCAGCCGGATCTGCGATAGCGGAACGGGTGCATGTCGTACAAAGAACTCTGAACCGAACAGACCCAGCTCCTCTCCCGAAAACGCGGCGAACACAATCGTGTGTTGGTGGGGTGCTGTTTCTGCAAGAGCGTACGCGAGATCAATGAGCAGCGCGGTACCGCTGGCGTTGTCGTTTGCTCCTCCGAAGTACGCTTCGTCGCCTATCCCTCCGAGGTGATCGTAGTGTGCGCCGAGTACGATGACTGAGTCGGGACGCATTCCGGGAAGAATGCCCAGTACGTTCGCGGTCTCCGTCGGGACATTTCGATCGGTGTCGAAGGCGAACGAGGCCGCTGACACATCGCCGGATACCGCAAATCTGAGTACCTGGAACA
Organism: Rhodothermia bacterium; assembly: GCA_030431165.1. Lineage (GTDB taxonomy): Bacteria > Bacteroidota > Rhodothermia > Rhodothermales > JABDKH01 > JANQRN01. Next base: position 3,675 of record JAUIJQ010000274.1, read on the forward strand.
CAGGAATTGGCACGTCCGGCATGCTGGTCGCATAGGTGAGCCTGTCTACAGCGACGAGTATGGCGACGGCACCTGCGCGTGCGGCGTTTTCTGCCTTCGCTGCAATCCGGCCAATAGACCGGGAAGCACCGCGCTGGACGAGCGAGTCGGGAATGCCGTCTTCCACAAGGACCACCGACCCGGCTACGTCACGATTCGCGTAGTCGTCGACGCCGGCGTCAATGTCGAAGAGTCCGTGTCCCGCCCGCACGACGGCAGCGTCTTCGGCAGAGCCCGACGCCGACCCGGGTAGCGGGATAAAGGCGGTCGCCAGCGGTAGAGGTGCGTCGTTGATCAGCAGGGTGGGGGTGCGCCTGATGAGATCCGGATAAACGGTGAATCGCTGCAGGTACCCCGGCACGGCGGGCTGAAGGCCGGCCTGGATGAACTGCTCGCGGATATATCTGGCGGCGACGGCGTGCCCGTGTTTCGTGTAGCCACGACCAAATGCGGCGGGCGACGTCAGCACGCGCACGACTTCTGCCGGGTCGGGCGGACGTTCCTGTCCGGAGCCGGATGTCGCCGACGACAGTCCAAAGAGCACGACGGCAAGCTTGATCGCGGAGCGGCGAAGGATGGCTGGTGTGTTATCCCGCATCGCGCGCCAACTCTGCTTCGGCCGCGATGTATCCGAATGCAGGCCAGTAGTCGCCGGCCACGACCTGTCGGAAGAGCTCGTTTGCCCGCTCAGTGTCTCCGTTGTAGAGATGCCAGTTTGCGACGCCGTATCCCTGAGTTGCCAGATCCAGCGCCTCGGCGTTGCTTGTGTCGAGTAGGCTGTCGGTAGGGATTACACCTTTGTACATGAGCAGCCGACGATGGTAGCTCTCGTTCTCGATGATGTCCATGTCGTCTGTAATATCATCGAGTAATTGTTGCGCGTTATCATGTAAATCATTGCGTCGCAATGACATGTACAGCCAGTCGGTCGCGGCGACGAGGGTGTCGTCGTTGCGTGAAACATTCCTGGCGTTCGAGAACGCCTCGATCGCCCCTGCGAAGTCTCCCTTCAGGTAGCGGGCAAGACCCAGATGGTACCACACGTTGAAGTGGAGTGTCCCGCGGGGAATGTTCAACCGATTCGGGGCACCGTCCTGTTCAACCTCGTCAGCAGTGCCTGCGATCAGTTCGGCAGCGCGCGTAAGGTCCCTGTCGGCCAGATCAAATTGGCGGATGCTGATGTAGCGATGGCCGCGATGTCGGTAGAGGGGAGCGTAGTCAGGATATGCTCCAATACCGTTGGTAAAGACGGCGATTGCCGGGTTGTACCGCCAGAGGTATCCAAGACGCCGACCAAGCCACACGAAATTGTCGGCTGTGGGGTTCGTGTCCAGGGATTCGGCCGCCGCAACAGCATCGGCGTTGAGCCTGGTCATCGTCTCGTCGTCGAACAGCGGCAGGGCGAGCGTGTCGCCGAGTAGGGACACCATGGGCGCACCGTCGTCCTCGACGGGTACCGGATTCGCTGGCCGGCATGCGCTGGCGGAGGCGATTGTAATCGCGAGTAGCACCGCGATACGCGTGCGTCGATGGGCCCGGCTCCGAGCCGGGGACTGAAT
>JAUIJQ010000275.1 GCA_030431165.1 Rhodothermia bacterium
TGGGCAATGGCCAGATTGCCATTGCGGTACGTTACCGCCATTGGCTGGAAATTGGCCCGATTGTTCGAGGCGCCACTCGTCGAGTATCGATTGTGCCCGACGCCTTTGTTGCCGAGCAGCTTTGATACGAAGATGTCAGGGTCGTTGAAAACGTCCAGAACGAGTCCGGCTCCACGGTGGACCGGCATAACCGGTCGTTGCCGGTTTTCGTCGATCGTCGAAGTAACGATCCCGCACGATTCCTGGCCGCGATGCTGAAGGGCGTGTAATCCGAAATAGATCTTGCGGGCGGCATCATCGCTATTGAAGATCCCGAAGACCCCACAGTACTCTTTCAGCTGTTTCATGTCAGATGCTGCCTGTAGTCTCGGCGAATACGGTTCTTGAGCCTAGATAAGAATGAGTACGACGCCAAGTGTTACACCAACCAGGTCTGCGACAAGGTCGCGGCCATCAAATCGACCGCTTGGCGAGCGGTGTTTGTCATACAGTTCCTTGGCCACGCCAACCGCAAGACTGGAGCCGGCTGAAACGGGGGTGGCAGATGCGCTTGAAACGTCGAATTTGTTCACGAGCGTGTACTGCGCACCGATGGTCATCAGGAAGCTGAAAGTTACGTGCTGGAGCTTGTCGAAGGAAGCCCACGGCGATTGTGCTGATGCTTCTGACGCCGCCAGGCTTGAGCCCCAGCCGCCGGTCACGTGATGACGCAGCGCTTGGCTACGAAGAATAGAGGCGGCGAACGGTGTGGCAGCGATGTCGGGTGTCCCAGGAGCTGGCGCGTCGGCGATGTGCTGTGCCCGAAGGTGCGTCTGGGCCCCTACAAACGGTGAAACAGCAAGCAGCCCGGCCACGGCGACCATGGCCACCACAAATGTGCGAGAAAACCAGAGAATCGGAGTCACGCGCCGGGTGCTGAAAGGTCCGATGAAGCGTGGCGTCTTCGCACAACCACGTCGCCGATCCGGCGCTGGTCAACCGACCGAACCTGGAGTTCGATGTTCTCGAATGCGAACGAATCGCCCTCACGCGGGACTTCGCCTGAGAGGTGATAGATCAGACCACCCAGCGTCTCAAAGTCGAACTCGTCGGTATTGAGTTCGAGGTCGAGCAGGTCGTTCAGATCATCCAGGTCGAGGCGACTGTCGCAGAGAAATGCGTTGTCGTCCAGACGACGGAAGAGCTGATCATCAGTGTCGTCGTCGTGCTCGTCCCTGATATCACCAACAATCTCTTCGAGCACGTCCTCAAGCGTGACGAGTCCGGCAGTGCCGCCGTATTCATCAACGACGATTGCAATGTGGACCTTCTGCTCCTGGAAAGCCCGAAGCAGATCGTCGAGATTCTTGCCCAGCGGCACAAACATGGGTCGCCGCGAGATCCGCGTCCAGTCCAGCTTGCGGTCGTCGTTGTTGTCTGACAGGTAGGGAAGAAGGTCCTTTGCGTGAACAACACCGAGAATGTTGTCGAGGTGATCGACGTACAGCGGCAGGCGCGAATGGCCCGACTCCCGAATCACGGCAAGCGCCTCGCCGAGTGTACAACTGACCGGGAGCGCCTTGATGTCCAGCCGGCTGACCATGACTTCCCGAACCGTCGTCTCGCCAAATTCGATGATGGAATGGATCAGCTCCCGTTCGTCTTCCTGGATGGTGCCATGTTCCTCTCCGATTTCAGCCATCGCTTTCAACTCGTCCGCTGAAATCGTCGAAACACCGTTGTCGAAACGTTCATGAACCCGCTTCATCGACCGGGCAATTGCGGCCGAGAGCGGAAAGAGGACGCGATGCATGGTCAGCAGCGGGGCCGAGATTGCGCGACTGAAAGCCGGCGGATTCTTCGCGGCAATCAGCTTCGGGGTGATCTCGCTGACGATGAGCAGGACAAACGTAACAACGACTACCTCGATAACGACGGTCAGGCCGGTACTCCAGCCGTAGAACACGGCAACCTGTGCGGTAACGACGGCTGCAATGATTGCAGCCATAACGTTCACGATCGTATTCAATACAAGGATCGTGACCAGGACTGAGCGGGGACGATCAAGCAGCCGCGCGACGCGCTTGCTGGCGCGGTCTGACGCCTTGTACATCTCGTCCCGGTCTGCGCCGGAGAGCGAAAAGAGCGCGACTTCTGAGCCCGACACGACGGCGGAGGCCAGGAGCAAAAGCAGGAAGACCACGGCGGCTACCGCGATCATGCCGATGTCCAGCGAGGCTGTCGCCGTTGCGGCGTCCAGCGCCGATTGCAGGTGTTGTTGGGAAGGGTCGGGGTCCACTGGCTACTTCATTCCCGTCGGCACCTGAGTACGCCGGGAGTTCGACCCGGTTTCTGCGGATTCATGCGAATGGCCGTCCCCTGCGGGGCAGGGGCCTGCGGCTAGAAGTAGTTACCACGCACGATGTAGGACAGCACGATGAGGACCGCAATCGGGCACACAAATCGGATCAGGAAGCTGTACAGCACGCGACCCTTCAGCTTGTGTCCTGACAGCTCCATCGATTCGACCGACTTGTCGACGCCCCAAACCCATCCGAGGAAGATGCACAGCAAGAAGGCACCGATCGTCAGCGAGTAGTTGCCCCACAGGTTGTTCTGCAACGTCAGGAAGTCGCCCCGGCCGAAGAAGTCCGAAAAGAACGGCGAGGCGCCCTGCGAAAGCGCAGACGGGATCGCCAGCACGAGACAGCCCAGGCCGAGCGTCCAGGCCGCCATGTTGCGTCCCCAGCCCCGTTCGTCGACGAAGTAGGAAACGACGACCTCAAGCAGGCTGATCGTCGACGTCAACGCCGCGATTGCAAGGAGGGCATAGAATGCAATGGCAAAAAAGCCACCAGCGGGCAGCGCGTGAAAGATTGTCGGAAGGACCACAAACACGAGGCCGGGTCCGGCATTCGGCTCAACTCCCGCCGAAAACAACGCAGGGAAGATGATGACGCCGGCGAGCAAAGCGATCATTGTGTCGAACAATGCAACGGTGACACCCGATGTAGGGAGGTCAGCGTCATCCGGGAAGTACGAACCGTACGTGATCATTGCACCCATCCCGAGGCTCAGCGAAAAGAGCGCCTGGCCAAGGGCCGCCATGATTGCACCGCCGGTCAGCTTGGAGAAATCCGGCTTGAAGAGGTATTCCAGGCCCTGGCTGCCGCCTGACAGTGTCACCGAGCGAAGCGCCAGAATAATCAGGATGATGAAGAGGGTCGGCATCAGAATCTTCGTGGCTTTCTCGATGCCGCCGGAGATTCCGCGCCTGACCACCAGAATGGTGAGCAGGATGAATACAGCGGTCAGTATGATCGCGACCCACGAACTGCCGATCAGTCCCGTGAAGATCGCCGTGCTGGCCTCGGCCGTGACCTCGCCGCCAAATGCACCAGTGACAGCCTTGTACAGGTAAGCGAGCGTCCACCCGGCAATGACCGCGTAGAAGGCCAGGATCCCAAAACCGGTGACCACCCCGAGTCCGCCGACCATCGGCCAGAACCGACTGTCCCGCAGCTTCTTGAAGGCACCTACCGGGTTGAGCTTTGTGGCCCGACCAACAGAGAGCTCACCCAGCAGCACAGGTATGCCGATGAGGAGGACAAACGCCAGGTAGACGAGCACAAACGCGCCACCGCCGTTTTCACCGGCGGTGTACGGAAATCGCCAGATGTTGCCCAGCCCAATGGCAGAACCGGCGGCGGCAAGGATAAATCCGGTTCTAGATGTCCAGTTGCCGCGCTCCGAGGGTGCCAGTGCCATGAGATGTGGGGGGTTGGTTCAGGCAGCGAAGTGCGCAATTAACCAAGAAGCCTTCCAATAATGCAAGGAAATAGGGCCGTGCGGCGATTTTCCTGGGACGCTCCAACCCGTCTCGAACCGGGGCCACATCCCGAAACAGAAAAACGCCACACAACCGAAGCCGTGTGGCGCCTTTGGGTCCTGGTTCCGGACTAGAACGGTAGTTCGTCGTCAGGCTCGAACGAGTAGTCGTCACTGCGATCTGCAACCGCCGCCGGCTTGCGCTGTCCAGATGCAACAGGGTAGCCGCCGGAAGCGCCGTCGCCACCGCGTCCACCGAGCATCTGCATCTCGCGCGCCTTCACTTCCGTGATGTACTTCGTGTTACCGTCACGGTCGTCGTAAGAGCGTGTCTGAAGGCTCCCCTCGATGTAGACCTGCGAGCCCTTTCGGAGGTACTCACCGCAAATCTCTGCGAGTCTGGCCCACGTTACGATATTGTGCCACTCGGTCTTGTCGACCATCTGACCGCTCGCGTCCTTGTACGACTCGTTGGTTGCAATCCGAAAATTGCATACTGCGGTTCCAGAGTTGGTGTACCGAAGCTCGGGGTCCTGACCGAGGTTGCCGATCAGGATGACTTTGTTAATTCCGCGTGCCATTCTTCTGTATTGTCCTCTCTACTCGGGGTTCTTGTCTGTGCCTTGCGCAGACTGCCTGCATTAACTGCAAAAGCAGCCCGCTCGGTGCGCCCGCCATGCTGAAGCGCTGAGCCGGAGGCGGGTCCGACGCCCTCACTCCTCCATGATAAGACACGAATCGTCGGGGTATCTAACCCCCGGCGACGAAAAAACGTTCAATCCCATATACCGTCGCAGGATAAGGGGCCGAAGTGCCAACAGTCTGTCACCCCGACGGTCGGCGGGGCGGCTCCCGAGGCCGCCGGAGGACCCATTCAGCACGCTCGACGTAAGCCGCCTGTTTCCCAAGCACCATCCAACCGCGCTCCGTGGAACGAAAGCTATCTGACCGTCCGTTCAGCTCACTGTACGACCCGGGGTTTGCCGAATCCGAAGCGGACCGCGCAGCGTGGGGCGACTTCGTCGCAATTGTTCGGCACCTTCGTCGCGATTGCCCGTGGGACCGGGAGCAGACGCACGAATCCGTCAAACATCTGATGATCGAGGAGACGTTTGAGGCCGTGGATGCCATTGATCGGCGTGACCTCGACGACCTGCCGGCGGAGTTGGGCGACGTCCTCCTGCACGTCGTCTTTCACGCAGCGATCGCCGAGGGCGACGGCACGTTCAGGTTGACCGACATTATCCGCGCCATTTCGGAGAAGCTGGTTCGGCGACATCCGCACGTCTTTGGCGATACCCAGGTTGAGGGTGTAGACGAAGTGCTGGCAAACTGGGAGCAGATCAAGCTCCGCGAACGGGCACGGCGGTCGGTACTCGACGGTGTGCCTCGTGCACTGCCTTCGTTGCTGCGGGCACACAGGATTCAGGAGAAAGTTGCCGGTGTCGGTTTTGACTTTGCAG
>JAUIJQ010000276.1 GCA_030431165.1 Rhodothermia bacterium
CACCTGACAGGGCCAGCGGCAGGTTCAGAAAAACAAGGATTGCGTACCGCGCTTCGCCGAACATGAGGTACAACAATCCGAAAATGATAAAGAGCGTCAGCGGAACGACGACAAGAAGGTGACGCGTTGCCCGCTGCTGGTCCTCGAATGATCCGCCGTAGGTCAGGAACACGCCGTCGGGGACGTTCACGTTGTTCTCGATCGCTGATCGGAGGTTCGCCACGTACGACCCGATGTCGATGCCGGTGAGGTTGATACCAACAATCACGCGGCGCCATCCGTTTTCTCGTGCGATCTCGCGGGGGCCCTCCTCTGCGTTGATGGCCGCGACGGCAGACAGCGGCACCGTGCCGCCGTTGGGTAGTGCAACGGGGGCGGCAAGCACGCCGTTGAAATCGGCACGCACCGACTCGGGATAGCGAACAACGATGTCGAACCGGCGCTGGCCTTCAAACACCTGACCCACAGCCTGGCCACCAATACCAGCCTCAACAACGCGCTGGACCTGCGCCACGGTAAGGCCTAGCGCCGCGACGGCGTCACGATCTACCTCGACGTTCAGGTACGGCTGACCCTCGGTCTGCTCGACGTAGAAGTTTGCCGTGCCCGGTAGGCCGGGTAGCTGACGCGCGATCTGTTCTGCGGTCTCGCCAAGCTGGTCGAGCTCTTCGCCGTACAACTTGACCGCGAGATCGCTCTTGACGCCGCTTGTCAATTCGTCGACCCGCATGGCAATCGGCTGCGTGAAGTTGTAGGACAAACCAGGCTCCGTCTCGAGCAGGGGCCTGATCTCTTCCTGGATGTCTTCTTTTGTCATGCCTGACCGCCACTCACCACGCGGCTTGAGCACAACCCACACATCAGTCTGGTGGACGCCCATCCAGTCGTTTGCGAGGTCACTGCGGCCTGTCTTCGGCACAACCGTCTCGACCTCGGGAATACGACGCATTATTTCGGATGCAAGCCAGTTTGCGTTCTCGACGCTTTCAGCCAGTGTCACACTCGGCATCCGCACTTCTTCCACCAGGATGCTTCCCTCATCAAGCTCCGGCAGGAACTCCGTGCCCATGTTGAACAGGACGACGAGCGAAAGACCAAAGACAAGCACGGCCGCGCCAACGATTTGGTAGCGACGGTGCAGGTGCTTTTCGAGTCCGCGTCGGTACCACGGGCGCAGCCACGCCATGACCCGATTCTGACGAACCCGTACGCCTTTCCTGAACACAAGTGATGCCATCGCCGGGACGTAGAGAAGCGCAAGCAGCAGCGATCCAAAAACTGCGGCAGCAACGGTTATGGCCATCGGGCGGAACAGGATTCCCTCCATGCCGCTGAAGGTGGCGATCGGGACGTACACCATCAGGATGATGAGCACACCGAAGAAGATCGGGCGCGCCACTTCGCGTGCAGCGTCGCGAAGAACCAGCATCCGGTGTCGACCTTTGTCCGTTTCCAGGCGCGAGACCATGTTCTCGACCATCACGACGGATCCATCAACGACCATACCGAAGTCAATCGCGCCGAGACTCATCAGGTTCGCAGCGAGGCCGAACTCCCGCATGCCGATAAACGCAAACAACATCGAAAGCGGAATCACCGACGCTACGATCAGCGCACCCCGAATTTCGCCGAGCATGAGGAGCAGCACGACGATGACAAAGAAGCCACCCTCCAGCAGGTTCGTGCCAACCGTATGTGTGGTGCGCGCGACAAGGTCACTCTGGTCATAGAACTTCTCCAGCCGTACGTCTTCGGGCAGCCCGGCACGAATCTCATCGAGCTTCGCCTCAACATCGTGAATGACTTCGCGTCCGTTGCCGCCACGTAGCATCATGACAATGCCCGTAACAACTTCTCCTTCCCCGTCCTGCGTGACAGCGCCCTGCCGTAGCTGTTTGCCAAACCGGACCTCGGCGACATCCGAAAGTGCCACCGGTCGGGCACCATGGTGCGCTACGACAACACGGCGAAGGTCGTCAGCGTTTCTGAGTAGTCCGTAGCCGCGAACGATGTACTGTTCGCGATTGTGTTCGAGGTAGTTGCCACCCGCTACCGCGTTGTTCTCCTCAAGCGCAAGCGCTATGTCGCCGAGGCCGATGTCATACAAGCGCATGAGGTCGTGGTCGGGCAACACCTCGTACTGTTTTACGTGTCCGCCAAATGCGGTGATCTCCGTCACACCCGGCACGGTCTTGAGCTGAGGCGCGATAAGCCAATCCTGCATCTCCCTGAGCTCGGTCAGCGAGTAGCTGTCGCCCTCAACCGTGTATTGGTATATCTCGCCCAGCGCCGTGGATATCGGGCCGAGTTGTGGCGCATCGACGCCGGATGGGAGTTGATCCGTGACGCTCTGAACGCGCTGCGCGACGAGTTGGCGGGCAAAGTAGATGTCTGTGTCTTCGTCAAACTCGACCGTGACGGCAGACAGACCAAACTGCGAGATGGAGCGCACTTCGGTCACCTCGGGCAACCCGCTCATCACATTCTCGATCGGAAAAGACACCAGGCGTTCCACGTCGTACGGCGAATAACGCCCCGCCTTCGTGATCACGAGCACCTGGACGGGCGTAACATCCGGCAGGGAGTTGATCGGGATGTGCGTCAACGAGAACACGCCGCCCGCCGCAACGAGCACGGTTAGTGCAAGTGCGACAAACCGCTGGCGCAAGCTGAAATCGACGAGACGCTTTAGCATATCGACCTCCTACTCCTCGCCGTATTGCTCAAAGCGACTCAGTGCCTTCAGGCTGAAGACCTGCGTCGTTGCGATGCGTTCGCCGGGTTCGAGTCCGCCGACAACAACAACCATGTCGTGGCTCGGGTCACTTAATTCGACGGCCCGCGCCTCAAAGACGTTTTCGTCGGCGAGCACAAACACAATTGCCTGGTCGCCTTCAAACGTGACGGCAGAGAGCGGGGCGTACATCGCATGTCGTGTCTTGGTTGTCACGATTTCCATCCGCACGCGCTGACCAGGGCGCATGGCACCGTCGGCTACACGGACGAGCACATTGATCGGAACGGACCGCGTATCCTCGTCGAGTGCCGGCCCCACACTTGTCACACGACTTTTGATGGTGACGTTGTCAGACGCCACCGGGCGGATGTACACACTGTCGCCGGGAGATATGGATACCGCTGACGATGGTGTAGCGAGCCCGCGGACAAGTACCTCGCGCCCATCCACGATAGTCAGCATTTCGTCGTAGGCACGCACTGCCTGGCCGAGATCTATGTTGTGCATGTCGACGTACCCGGAGCGGGGTGCAACAATCTTCAGCAGCGCACGATCACCGTTGGTGTACCCGTCGAGCTGTTCTTCCCGTAGCCCGAGTGCGAGCAGGCGGGCCTTTGCAGCGTCTTCGAGTGCGGTATGCCGCAGGAGGTCGGCCTCAGCACGCTCGAGCTGATTGCGCGCGGCCACGCGCTTTTCAACGAGCTGGGTATACCTGGATACTTCTTTCTCAGAGAAGACACGTTCTGCCCGCGCCTGAATGAAGTCGGCGACGAGTCCGGCGAATTCGAGACTTTCAAGGACTGCGACCGTTTGGCCGGCTCGCACGGGTTCGCCTTCGTGCGCGTAGATCGCAGAAACGCGGCCGCTGATGGGCGCGGCTACAATCGCGTATGCTTCGGGTGAAGGCTCGACGGTACCGGCAAGCTCAACGTGAATGTCCAGCGAGGCCTCAGCGACGGCAACGACCTGCACGTCGAGATCTGCGGCCTGCTCGGCATCCAGACTGATGAAGCTGGGCGAAGGAGCTTCGCTGCGTATCGAGGGAGGTGGAGCAACCGCCTGCTCGATCATCGTCTGGGGCGGCTCGCCTCCGCAGCCGGCCATAACCATCAACGACGCTGCAAGCACAACTATGATCAGCGTTGCAGTCGGCACTTTGCGTGCTCCGGATGTACGGGGCGGGCGCTGACCCGTTGCCCTGGAATCTGATGGGTTCATTCGTCGTAGCGTCGCAGTTTAGGCCTGTCGCGTCGCAAGGGTACCCATCAACGCCCGCTCGTTCCTAAGAACAGAATGAGAGCATCATGAGAGGAGCATGAGAACGGCACAATCGATCAAATCGAGGTCACAGCGTACGTACCTTGATCCCATGCACCGCATCCTCCTGATCGAAGACGAGCGGCAGGTAGCCGCGTTTGTACGGCAAGGGCTGGAGGAGGAGGGCTACGCGGTTGAGTGGGAGGCGGCGGGACGCGAGGGACTCAGGCGGGCGCTGTCAGAACCATTTGATCTGATCCTGCTTGACATCCGGCTGCCAGATCATAACGGGCTGGAGATTTGTCGCGAGGTGCGGCGGCACGATCCCGCGCTGCCGATACTCATGCTTACCGCGCTGGACAGTGTGGAGGACAGGGTGGAGGGTCTGCGCGCGGGAGCCGACGACTACCTGCCGAAGCCGTTTGCATTTAATGAGCTTGTTGCCCGCATCGAGGCCTTGATGCGCAGGTCCCGGCTGGAGCCCGCAGACCGTACGCACACTGACGGGCCGTTGGAGTTGGATCCGGCAACCCGCCGCGGGTTCTGCCTGTCTGAACAACTGGACCTGTCGACAACCGAGTTTGACCTGCTCGCCTATTTCCTTGCCCGGAGGGGGCAGGTACTGAGCCGCGACGAGATCCACCGCGACGTGTGGGGACACCGATTTGACCGCGGCACGAACCTGATCGACGTCTACGTCGGCTACCTGCGTCGCAAGTTGCGTGACGTGGGGTGTGACGCCGAAATCGAAACGGTGCGCGGCGTCGGATACCGGTACCGCCCGACATCGGAGTCAACACCGACTGCTTCATGACCGGGAGCGCTGACAAATCAAAGGCTCGATCGTTCAGACATCGGCTTACGTGGTCGCTTGGCCTTGCGCTTGGCGCGGCGCTCGCCCTTCTAGCCGTGGCAATCCTGGCAAGCGCGTACGCCGCGATGAATCACAACGCGCGCTCGGTATTGCATGCGGAAGCGATGAACATCGAGGCGCAGATCATACGGGATCCCGCTGCGCTTGAGCTTGACGCTTATTCCTGGGACGAGCCGCATCACCGTTACGCCGACCGGCACATTGACCCCTACTTCATTCAGGTGTTTGACGTTGAGGGGCGGATGCTCCGTGCGTCAGCGAACGTAGCCAGGCTCGCGGCAGTTTATCCTGATCGACTGCTCCCGGCAACGCAGGACCACAGTACGCTCTCGCGGTTGCGCACATTTCAGGCGGGTGAGGAACGGCTGTACTACACATCCAC
>JAUIJQ010000277.1 GCA_030431165.1 Rhodothermia bacterium
TGCCGGAACGCTGGCCTCCGTATGGTTGCCTTACGACCTCTACGTGGACGGTGAATGGTCGCACTGTGGCGTGGACGCGTTTACACTTGTCAAGTCTGGGGAGAGCTGGCGAATCGCGTCGCTTGCTTACAGCGTCGAGCAGCCGCCGGCTTGCCGCGTGCATCCTGACGGACCGCCAAACTAGAGGAGAATCCCGTGCTCGGACTCAGTGTTATTGATGTTGTCGTCATTGTCGCCTACCTGGCGGGTGTCACGGCGCTCGGCATTTACGTGGCGCGGCGTGTCAAGGTGCTCGGTGATTTTGTCATGCCGCGGCGCTTTGGCTACTGGATGATGGCGATGCACGCGTTTGGCACGGGCACGCACTCCGATCAGGCCGTCAGCGTTGCGTCGAAGACCTACACAAATGGTCTTTCGGGTATCTGGTACCAGTGGTTGTACCTGTTTGCCACGCCGTTCTACTGGCTCTTTGCACCGGTTCTACGCCGATTTCGTGCTCTTACAACGGCGGATATTTTTGAGCTGCGCTACAACCGCAGTGTGGCAGCGCTGTACGCTATCGTCTCGGTGGCGATGATGGTGACCACAATCGGGCTGATGCTGAAGGGGTCGGGGGCGGTAATTGAGGGCGCCAGCGGAGGCGCGATCAGCTCCAACGTCGCCATCGCGGCGATGACGGTACTGTTTGTTGTCTACGGCACCGCGGGCGGACTCGGCGCGGCCATCATAACCGACTTCGTGCAGGGTATCCTCACGATCGTCTTCTCCTTCCTGCTCTTGCCGGTTGTTCTGAATGCCGTCGGCGGACTTGAAGGCATGCGGGCGACGATCGCCAGCGACGAAATGTTCTCGCTTGTTGCGCCGGGCGACATCGGATTCTTCTACATCGCAGTAATTACGGTCAACGCGCTGATCGGGATCGTGGCACAGCCGCACATCCTGGCGAACTGCGCTGCCGGGAAGACCGAGAAGGAGGGCCAGGTAGGCTTTGTGGTGGGCAGTTTCACAAAGCGCATCTGTACCGTGGCGTGGAGTCTGACCGGACTCGCCGGCGTTGCATACTTCCTCGGGCAGGACCTGAATCCGGATCACCTCTACGGGCTGCTCGCAAGCGAATTTCTGCCGTCGCTCCTGCCAGGAATGCTCGGCCTCTTTATCGCAACGTTGCTCGCCTCGGTGATGAGCTCGTGTGATTCATTTATGATCGCCGGTTCAGCCCTGTTCACCGAGAACATCTACAAGAAGGCGCGGACGGGTCGTACCCCCGGCCACTACGTGATGGTTGCGCGCATCGTGTCTGTGTTGGTTGTGGCTGTTGGTGTCATGTATGCCTACTGGCTGGATGGCGTGATCCAGGGGTTGGAAATACTCTGGCGCATTGCTCCCATGATGGGCATTCCGTTCTGGCTCGGATTGTTCTGGCGTCGAACAACCCCGGCCGCAGCGTGGACGTCTACACTCGGCGCCATGTTTATCTGGTGGCTCACGTCGCAGGGCTTTTTTCTGGATTGGCTCACAACACTGTCGATCAGCGAAACGCTCGGCCTCGTCACGAATCCGACAGACGCGGGTGCCGGTGCGATTGCCATCTCCCTTCCGTGGCAAATGGTCTTTTATCTGGTTGTCGGATTCGGACTTGGCATCGCGACGAGCTTTGTTACCAGGCGCGCGGATCCCGAAAAGGTGGAGCGTTACTACACGCTTCTCAGAACGCCGGTGTGGTCTGAGGAGGATGAGCCCGATCAGCCATGCACCGTTCCGGCAGGAGCAATGACACTTGAGCGCCGCGTCTTCTTCCCGAACTCCGAGCTGGAAATACCTATTCCGGCTCGCCGCAGTGTCGTCGGATTTCTTGCCGGATACCTGGTGGTCGCCGCGATCATTCTGTATGTCTACAGCATAGCCGTGGGTTGAGTATGAATACACCATCGCAAAAGACCCGGGTCCCGTTCCTGTTCCTGTGCCTGTTCATGTTCACGGCGCTGTGTGCTTCTTGGGCCACGGCGTGGGCGACTCACGTTGATGCCCGGCAGCGTATTGAGGTTGAGTTGTTCGACCCCGGCTATCTCGCCGGGGACTCCAACTACCACAGCCTGACGATTGCGAGCGACGGGAACGTCTATTTCACCGTCAACACCCACCACCCGTTTGGGTCGGCGCGACTGTTTCGATTCAACCCCGAAACCGAAGAAGTAACCCTTCTCGGCGACGTCAACACAGTGCTCGGCGAAGATGTGCGCAAGCAGGTACCACACGGCAAGATCCACACGCCGTTGTTTGAACACGACGGATACCTGTACTTCGCGACGCACACGTCGTACTACGATGGAAACCTGCCGCGAATGATACCCGACGACGGGCGTCGGCCGTACCCGGGGGGGCACTTCATGCGCTTTAACATGGAGTCCGGCTCCTTTGAGGACCTTGCACACCTCGGCCTGGCGAGCGAAGGTATCATCACCATGGCGCTGGACCCGACATCCGAAACGCTCTACGGGCTCACCTGGCCAACCGGACTGCTGATCAGCTACAACCTGGATGAAGGGCAGATCCGAAACTGGGGTGCCGTGCACGAACGCGGCGAATGGGGCAGGCTTCCTGAGGAGTGGGACTTTATCTGCCGACGCCTTGGCATCGATCCTGAAGGCAACCTGTACGGCGCTACTGATACCGGGCGCATCTGGCACTTCGAGCGCGGGAAACAACGCCCGGTGAACTACCTGGGCGGACTGACTCTCGACACCGTGCCACCTGTTCGCGACGGTCGTTTTGTCTATCAGTCTGAACCGCACTTCTTCTGGCGGAACTGGCGCACGATCCTCTGGAATCCGAACACCGATAGCTTCTGGGGATTACACGGTGGAAGCACGCAGCTCTTTGAGTTTGATCCGGCGGCGCAGACGCTTCGATCAGTTGCGTCGATGCGTGTCGGGGTAACGTCACCGGGACAGGAGTCGACGAGCGCTGACAGTCCGCAACGCAATCCGTTCAGAACACAGCTTGGCTTGACGCTTGGACCGGGTAATACGTTGTACTACCTGGCGCACGGTCCGCCGCTGGCGATTGACGGGCGTCGGGATGTGCAGACGTCGGTGCACCTGTTGACGTATCCGATGGACGATAGCTACAGCGGGGACACACTTGATCACGGCGTACTCGTTGGTCCCGACAACCGGCGCGTGTTCTTCACGGAGAGTATCGCGATACATCCAAACGGAGACATTTACACCGTAGCCTGGGTCGAAACGGTTGACGAGACCCGGATGGCCCAGATCCAGCAGGCGCGTGGGGCGATCGCCCCTGATGAGACGCGGGACGTGATCTACGAAATACAACTCGTCAGGATACCGGCTGCCGCACGCTAGGCTGACGCTGGTTGTGCGGGCTGCACCGACTGAACCGCTTGAACGATAAGGCGCTTTTCTTTGCCGCGGAGTTCCAGTTCGCCGATTGGCTTGAAGGCAAAACGCGCGTGCGGGGCCATCATGTCGATAACATCAGACGAGGCAAGCAGGTCTTCTTTGTAGATGTTGCAGAGGCCCTGAATCCTTGATGTTGCGTTCAGAACATCGCCGGAGTACACGATGTCTTTCTTGATTTCGCCAATCTCTCCGGCAACGACACTCCCGTAATGAAGTCCGGCCTTGAACTCGGGCACAAGGCCAAACTCCTGCTCGAACTTTGTAGCGGCCTGCGCAAGCCGCTTGCGCACTTCAACGAAACACTGAAGGCAGTTTGCGTCTTCGAATCCGACCGACGGTTTCCACGATATGACAACTTCGTCGCCAATGTACTGGCAGATCTCACCACCCGAATCCATGATGGGCCCTGTCATGATTGCGTAGCATTCACGTAGCAGTCGAAAGAACGGCTCGTCACCGATGCGCTCAGCTATTGCGGTGGAAGAGCGCATGTCGATAAACATGAAAAGTCGATACTCTTCCCGTGGGTGGAAGTATTGGCCAAGCAGAAACTTGCGCAGCACACCGGGGCCGAACTTGTCGTGCACCTGGAGCAGAAACAGCGTGAGTACCGTGATGAAGCCCCACATCACGAAGTAGATTATCTGCGCGGGCTGCGACAAGTTGGTCCACGCCCCGGCAGCAATGGCCTTGAGCGTCGGACTACCTTCAATTCTTGCATAACCCGTGAGTGTAGATATCAGGACCGACACGACGATGTACACAGATACGTAGAGCAACAGGGTTGCAAGAAGTGCGCGGCCGAGGGAGTAGCGCCTGAAGATCCGCTTGTTATTCCGCACCAGAAGTGATCCGCCGAGCAATCCGGCGACCAAACCGCTCAGCAGATGCAGTGCAACGTTGAGTGCGAGGTTGTACCGAGCAGGGGGTTGTCCATCCGTAGTCGATATGATCATCACATGATCGTAGAACGCCAGAAAGAGCGTAAACACGAGGTAGGCCACGGTGATCGTTGCGACCTTTGTGAGGTCGATCCGCGCCTGGGGGGAGAGCCGCATCGAGATACCTGTATGGCTATTCGGTCGTAAACATTACCGATATTGTCATCCGAAAATCAAACCTGATGCAGATGACCGATGAAGTGAAGACGCCCGACGTGCCTCCAGATCGCCTCTCGATAGATCCGAGCAGCCGTCACTTTGACGAAACGTTGCTGGAGCGCGGCGTGGGGATCCGATTCAAGGGTAAGGTGCGCACGAATG
This sequence comes from Rhodothermia bacterium, assembly GCA_030431165.1. GTDB lineage: Bacteria > Bacteroidota > Rhodothermia > Rhodothermales > JABDKH01 > JANQRN01. Next base: position 4,685 of record JAUIJQ010000277.1, read on the forward strand.
TGCAGGAATACTGTATATCCGAAGGATGGGTCAAGATGGCCGTCGGAAAGAGCGTTGACCGCAGCGGGCGACCACTCACGGTCAAGTCGCGCGGACCCGTTGAGGCGTGGTTTGAGGATCTCGGAGATGAGCCGCCGGTAGCCCGGCAGGGCGGCGCTGCAGAGCCCGAGGAGGGGACCGACGAAGATTAGATCAGCGCGGCCGCGTCGGCGTCCAGGAATAACGTTGCGTCCTTGTGTGTGCGCATCAGCGTTGCCGGACAGTCGGGCGATACCGGTCCGTTAACTGTTGCCGCAACCGCATTGGCTTTGGTCGGGGCTGGAACCACACCGCTGAGCATCCCGGCTTCGCGGAACACGCGCATCGAAAGCGTAATAGCCTGACGCGGCACCTCGTTGATGGAAGGGAAACATCCGTCGTTTACCTGCTGTTGCCTGCAGACGGCGTCAAGCGAGACAATCTTCGCCCACGCCGCTTCGGCAAAGTCGACCGGCGGGTCGTTGAACGCGAGGTGTCCGTTTTCTCCAATGCCGAGGCATACAATGTCGAT
>JAUIJQ010000278.1 GCA_030431165.1 Rhodothermia bacterium
GCCGTTGGCAGCCAGGATCCGGTTCTGGATCAAGCTGCTGAAGTGAACCTTGTCGAGCCGCTCAAGCGCGACCAGGTTCTCAACCTCAGCGTTGCTCACAAATCGATCGAGCCCGTGTTGCAGCGCCAGGTCGTTCACGGCTGACTGTACCGAGGTCACGTCAGCGCCCGGGTGCGCCCGGAAAAACGTCACGGTTCGACTCTTCGGCATCCAGTCCGTATCCGCCCCTTCCCCAAACACCGATGGGTAGAGTGCCTCTGGAATGAGCAGTTCAAAACGGATGCTTGAGTTTCCAGGCGGCGTCTCGACAACACCGGTTACCGTAAACGGGATCAGCTCCGTGCCGGATAGATTGAGGTGGATCGTTTCGCCAACCGGATTTTCGTCGCGAAAATATTGGCGGCGCAGCGCCTGGCTGATTACAACGCCGTTTGGTGTACCCAACGCCGAAGCGGGTGAACCAAGGCGCATGGGGAAGTGAAAGAATTCAAGGAACGCACCGGATACCATGTGGACATCCGCTTCAGCACGCTGGTCACCAATCTGCATCATGCGCTGCGGGACCGCTGTCAGGCGCGTTGTGCGTTCGACTGCCGGCACGCCCTGCGCAAGTGCGTCGGCTAGTGGGTACGGAGTGTTTTCCCAGTACTCGAGCTGCTGAAAGTGTACGGCTGTCGCAAGCCGGTACGTGTTTTTGTAGCCCGGATGGAATTTGTCGTATGAGTGTTCGCTTCTCAGGAACAGCAGCGCCAGGGCAGCGAAGGCAATCGCGATGGCGAGTCCGCACACATTGATGGCGGTGTAGAGCGCCTGTTTGCGGAGGTGACGCGCTGCGCTCAGGAAGTAGTTGCGGATCATCGACATGCTCGCTCGGATGTTCTGTTTGACGACGGGACCAACGGCGCGAAGAATCTGGATCCGGTACCATCGGTTTGCTGCAGCACGGCCGCGCGTCGTTGCAATGGAGTCGTAGACCTCCGCCAGGTCGCCGACAGTTGATAAGGCGCCGTCGTCGGGGAAGAGAATGCCGGCCAGCCATTCCCATGCCGCCGGTGGGGCGGGGCGTTTTGTCGCTTCGCGTTTTGTTGCTTCGCGTTTCATGCGCCGTCGAGAAGCGAAGCCGCGCTGACCCCTTGCCACACCGCATCGTTAACGCGCCGGATTTCGACAAGCGCTTTGAGGCCGTGCTTTGTGACGTGGTACATCCGCTTTGCGCGGCCGCCGCGTTCGGGCGTTGGGTCTGCGAGGTGAGAGTCGAGCAGTCCCTTTTCGACCAGGCGCTGGAGGGAGACAAAGAGGGCGCCGAACGACCAGTCTTTATCCGTCACGGATAGCAGTTGATCGCGGATCGTGACGGCATACGCGTCGTCCTGAAGCCGCCAGACGGCCATGAGCAGGAGTTCTTCTGATCGGGAAAGCAGTTTCAACAGTTGTCTTCTGTGGGTTGTCTTCAGTGGGTTACCGACTTGGCGTCGGATTTCGGCGGTGTCGTCGTGTATTAACTACAATGTAGGTAAAATAAACACGACAAGTGTAGTAGTACAGGCAGAGTCGCTGTAGGGCGCCATGAAGGGCCGGTGACAGGCAACGCCAGAGGCGTTCAGATAACCGGCAAACACGCCGGACCAATCGGCTCGAACTGCTTGTACGTCAGGATAAATTCCTGGTGGCCAAGGTCCTCAGAACGGGACGGTGCACCGCCCGCCACCGCGATTGTCTGGTCGTAGAGCGCATCACCGACGTCGGCCACGGTGGCGTCACCTGTCATCACAGCGCCCGCGTTTATGTCCATGTCGTCGGCCAGCCGCTCGTAGGTCTGCGGGTTGCCGCAAACCTTGATGACCGGCGCAATGGCGGATCCCACCACCGACCCGCGACCCGTTGCAAACAGGATCACGTGGCTGCCGCACGCAATCAACTCAGCGATCTCGGCATTGTCGACGATGTTCGGAAATCCGTAGCGTACTTCACCGTCAGGCACCACGTCGAGCAGATAGACGCCGCCGGTTGGAGGGACATCAGCGGGTTTGATGAGTCCGTTGATTGGGCGCGTGCCGCTCTTGATGTAGGCGCCAACGGATTTTTCCTCCTGTGTCGTGAGCTGTCCCTCCGCATTACCCGATGCAAACGAACCGTGGCCAAGCACGTCGTAGTACACACGCGCCTTTTCGACCGATGTCACGACTTCGCGCGCGAGTCCGTCGTCAACACAACGCTCTGCGAGGAGGTGCTCACATCCGATGAGCTCTCCGGTTTCTTCGAAGATACACGCCGCACCGGCGTCAGACAGCCGATCAAACGCGACGCCAATTGCCGGATTGGCTGTCATGCCGGATGTCGCATCCGACCCGCCGCAGATGGTGCCAACGACAAGCTCGTCGAGCGCCATCGGGACGCGCTCGGCCTGAGCCAGTGTTTGTGTTTGCTGCTCAACCCAGGCACGACCTTTTTCGATCGTGCTGCGGGTGCCACCGTCTTTCTGGATGACGAGCGTTGCCGCCGGGCGGCCGGATTCCGTGATGGTCTGTTCGAGTTTGCGGCGTGCAAAGCTCTCACATCCCAGGCTCACAAGCAGGACGGCGCCGACGTTGGGGTGGGTGCAGAGGGCTTCCATCATCCGATGCGCGTAGGCGTTCGGGAAGCAACCAGGGAAGCCGATCAGATGCGCACCCGATTCGCGATACGGGTATACAATTTCGCGGGCAACATGGTGGGCGCACTCAACGAGGTACGCAACAACCGTGATGTTGCGGATGCCTTTGCGTCCGTCGCTCCGCAGGTATCCTGTCAGCGGTATGGTCATATCAGATCACCCCGCGCGTAGGTTTTGAGGTAATCGCTCCGGAGGTTGTGCGTGTGGATGTACGTGCCCGGCGGGGCGTCGCTGATCAGGGTGCCAATCGGGACGCCAAACTTGATGACCTGGTCGCCTGATTTGAGGTTGGTAAGTGCCAGCTTTGCGCCAAGTGGGACGGGTTGTTCGAGAATAAATCCTGTCGCGCCGCACGTGACTCGAGTGCCGGCGGGCAGCGGGCGGTTGGCGACACAGACGTTGTCCGCCGGATTTATTTGCAGGACGTCAAGCATCGCTTGTCAGAGCGCGGTCGAGGTGGGTGTATCCGCCGTCGACGTAGAGTAGTTGTCCGGTGATGTGGCTTGCGCGGCTGCTCGCGAGGAACGCCACGGCGTCTGCGATTTCCTGGGTCGTGGTCATCCGACGGCCGAGGGGGATGCGCTGTTCAATCTGGCTGCGGGCGGCGGTCGGGTCGTCAGCGTATCGGTCGAGCCATCGCTCGTACATGGGGGTCCACACTTCGGCTGGGATGACGGCGTTGACGCGCACGGCATCCGGAAGAAAGTCGATGGCCCACTCGCGTGTTAGTGCGTTGATGCCGCCTTTGCTGGCGGCGTATCCGCTTGTGCCGCCTTGTCCGGTAGAGGCGACCTTTGACCCGATGTTGACGATGGCGCCGTTGGCTTTGCGCAGTAGCGGTGAGGCGTGGTGCGTGACGGTGTACACGGCTGTCAGGTTGCGCTCAATGGATGCGCGGAACTGCGCCGGACCTGTGGCGAGCGCAACGCCGTCGTTTGCGGCGGCATTGTTGACGAGGATGTCGAGGCGACCGCGCCTTTTTGCCACGTGTTTCAGGCAATGGGTTACGTCGACTTCGCTGGTTACGTCGCAGTGAATGAACAGGTGGGCGGAGTCAGCGTGATGATGCTGGTCGTTCAGTTCGGATACCAGTGCCGCGGCTTTGTCATCGTCGATATCCGCTATGACGACGGTGGCACCTTCAGCGGCGAGGGTTCGGGAAATGGCCTCGCCGATGCCGCCGGCTCCGCCGGTCACGAGGGCAACTTTGCCGGACAGGTGCAGGTCCATGGGTGCTGAACGGGTGAAAATGTCGCGGTGGGCAAGTTACGCAGTGGTGTGACGAGTTGTTGTGTGACGAGTTGCGGTGTGACAAATGGTTCAAAGTGTCTCACTCGCGCCGATCACGCAGCTGGCCCCGCTCAATCTGTGTCGGTGCCCCTGCGTCCCGGGAGACGATCCGGATACTCGGCGTTGACCATCTGCTTCAGGCGTGGCAGTCGGGACGCTTCGTTGTAGAGGGCAAGTAGTACATCGAGTTCCTCGAATATCAACGGCCAATCCATCGATTCGCCGCTACGTTGAATAATCGTGTTGACGTCAACCCAATCTTGCCCGCGCCCCGCCACAACCTTTGTGATAACGAGGTCTTCAGCAGAGCAGATACGCAGCGGTGTGGCGAGCCCGTAGTCCTGCATCACCGCCCGTTCGGTAATTCGTTTTTCGAACGGCGTGTATCCCACAAAGATGTCGACATCATACCCGCCAGGTGACCGGCCCATGAAGACGCGAAAGGACTGGAAATCCCTGCTTGCTTGTTTATCGCGGAAGGTCATGTGTTTCTGTAACGCGGTGAGGACTACACTCTCGAGTCCCAGATCGCAGTGGATATTGAGGTCCAGATCACTCGTTTGGCGCACCTCGCCCCAATGCTGTTGCGCCACGCCTCCGATGAAGCAGAATGCAACACCGTCAAGAGTAAGCGCTTGCTGCAGGGTGACGGCGTCGTCAAACAAAGATCTGCCGGCCTCACGGACCATGAACACGCCGTTAAGCCCGTGCAGCCATTTTTCGTGCGTGCGTTCTTTCAGCTCTCGGCGCCGCCTCTTGTTGGCCACTTCGAAGCCGCGCTTCTTGATCTCGATCGCCGCTTTGAGCATTTCGAAGTCCATGACACGAAGATAGGTGCGTGAAGTACGGGTTTGTAACTGCTGGTCGTGACGGACGTGGCGGACGTGGCGGGGGAAGTACGCCGAAGGTTATGTCAAGACGAGAAGCGAGGGGCCGCCGCGTCGGGCTGCGCTTGCCGGGGGTTGGGAGACGCCGTATTTTGCGTTTCTGTCTGCCGGCTATCCGGCGAAGACGGGCCCACGTGGCGGAACTGGTAGACGCGCTACATTCAGGATGTAGTGAGCATACGCTCGTGGAGGTTCGAGTCCTCTCGTGGGCACATTGGTGATTTCAAAAGAACGGGAGAGCATCCAAGAGGTGCTCTCCCGTTTTGTTTTGCATCGGCTACCGATTTCCGATCGGAGCCGCTATTGGTTCGAGTGCGAACTCTTGATCTTGCGTCTGCCCGAGCATGATCGTGCCTTCAACGCTCATCCGACCACGAAAGCGACGCCATGTCCCGTTGGC
>JAUIJQ010000279.1 GCA_030431165.1 Rhodothermia bacterium
GACCGTGAGCAAGTGGGCAACACATAGCCGAGCGGTTGTTCTGGCTGCGCTTGTGCTGTTTGCGTTTACGTGGACGGCGTGCGACGGCGACGGCGACGGCGATTTGACCGATGCGGAACTGATTGTGGGTTCGTGGGGCCTTGCGGCGGTCACGGATTCAAACGGAGATCAGTTGGCGACGTTTAATGCCAACTACTCTGACTTTGACGCGTCGTTTGATGCCGCAGGCAACGTCACGATTGCATTGGAGTCCGCAACGGCCAACCCGGATATCGGGGTCGCCGGCACGTACGCGGTCGACGAATCAGCGGGAAGCCTTGGAATTACGACGGTTGTGAGTGGCACGCCGATCACGATTCCGTTTTCCTACAATTTCGATGACGACGACACCATCGAGCTGTCAGCGAACGCGTTGTTGCTCGGGCAGGTGTTGCAGACATCATTGACTGGAACGGCAACGGTGACGCTAGCTCGCCAGTGATCACGGCTGAGGAGGCCAACGTAGAACGCGCTTAGGCGCTTGCAGATAGCCATGAGTAAGGGATTACTAGGACGAAAGATTGGCATGACGACTGTCTTCGACGGGCTGGGAAATCAGATTCCCTGCACCGTGGTCGAAGTTGAGCCGAACGTCGTCACACAGGTTCGCACGCCCGAGGTGGACGGCTATTCGGCTGTTCAGCTCGCATTCGGCGACAAGAAGGAAAAGCGGACGACGAAGGCCATGCTTGGGCACTTCGCTGCGGCGAAGTCGTCGCCGAAGCGCCACCTGGTCGAATTCCGGGACGCCGACCTTGACGTCGCACTGGGCGACCTGGTCAGCCTTGCGGATGTATTTGAAGCCGGAGATGTAATCAACGTTGCCGGTACCTCAAAGGGTAAAGGTTTCCAGGGCGTCGTAAAACGACACGGTTTCGCCGGTGTTGGTGACAGGACGCACGGCCAGCACAACAGGCAGCGCGCTCCGGGTTCGATCGGTCAGTCATCGACACCGTCGCGTGTCTACAAGGGAATGAAGATGGCCGGCCGCACCGGCAACGAACGTGTCACGGTCAAGAACCTCCGGATCCTGCAGATCCTTGCAGACCAGAACGTGGTTCTGATCGAGGGAGCCGTTCCGGGTGGCAAGAATGGAATCGTCGAGTTGATCAAGAAGGCCTAGGCCACACGCACAGTCGAGATGAAGCTCAAAGTATATACCGTCGACGGCAGCGACTCAGGTCGCAGTGTCGCACTGGATAAGTCGCTGGCGGCCATGGAGCCGAACGACCACGCCATCTGGCTGGACGTGCGTCGAATCCAGGCGAACAAACGGCAGGGCACCCACAAGGCGAAGGAGCGCAGCGAGGTTGCTGGAAGCACCCGAAAGCTGTATCGCCAGAAGGGGACCGGCAATGCACGCGCGGGCTCTGCGAAGTCGCCGATTCGCCGCTCCGGTGGGACGATCTTCGGCCCACGTCCGAGGACGTACTCGTTCAAGATTAACCGCAAAACGCAGCGGCTCGCCCGTCGCTCAGCGCTTGCCTACAAGGCAGCGGAAAAGGCGGTGCGAATCGTCGAGGACTTCGACTACGATGCGCCCGACACAAACGAATTGAAGTCACTGCTCGGTGCACATGAGCTGGCGGACAAGAAAGTGCTGCTGTTGACATCCGGCCACCGCCCGTCGGTGCACCTGTCGGGGCGCAACGTTCGCAAGCTCACGGTACGCAACGCAGTAGACGCGTCAACGCTCGACCTGGTAGATGCATCGGTCATCCTGGTTCAGGAGGGAGCACTCGACGAGTTTCATAAAGCACTCGGCGTCTAGCCATACGAACAGGAACGATGACCCAGGAAGTACTCATACGACCGCTTGTGACGGAGAAGCTGACCGCCCAGATGGAAGCTGGTCACTACGCCTTCGTCGTTCGTCGAGACGCGAACAAGGTGGAAATCCGGAAGGCGCTCGAAGCGCGCTACCCGGGTGTGCAGATCAAGGAAGTCAGAACGATGGTCGTTCGCGGTAAGAGGAAGCGGCAGTTCACGAAGGCCGGGCTTGTTGAAGGCAGAGAGCCGTTCTACAAGAAGGCCATCGTAACCCTTCTTCCTGACAGCGAACAGATCGACTTCTTCGAAGAAGTCTAGCGGGAATCAGCAATGCCGATCAAGAAACTTAAACCGAACACCCCGGGACAGCGACACCGCTCGGTATCCGCCTTCGACACGATTACGAAGTCGACGCCGGAGCGCTCGCTGCTCGAGCCGATCAAGCGCAAGGGTGGACGTAACAACAACGGACGCATTACCGTCCGCCACCAGGGTGGGGGCCACAAGCGTCGGTACCGCCGTATCGATTTTCGGCGGGACAAGGTCGGAATCCCCGCACGCGTGGCGTCGATCGAGTACGATCCCAACCGGTCTGCTCGTATTGCGCTGTTGGTGTACGCCGACGGCGAGAAGCGCTACATCATTGCGCCCAACGAAATCAAGGTCGGCATGTCGCTGATGAACGGACCTGAAGCGGCACCTGAGCCGGGCAATTGCCTTCCGCTCAATCGCATTCCGGTTGGTTCGTTTGTGCACGCGATCGAGATGAAGCCGGGCAAAGGTGCCCAGCTTGCTCGCTCAGCCGGCACGTTTGCGCAGTTGACCGCTCGCGAAGGAGGCAAGGCCATTCTGAAGTTGCCATCCGGCGAAACACGGATGGTGCCAGAGGGCTGCTTTGCCACGATGGGTACAACGAGCAACCCCGAGCACATGAACATCGACCTCGGTAAAGCAGGTCGTCGTCGTTGGCTCGGCGTGCGTCCCAAGACGCGCGGTGTTGCGATGAACCCGGTTGATCACCCGATGGGCGGTGGAGAAGGCAAGGCGTCGGGCGGCCACCCGCAGTCGCCGACGGGCGTTCCCGCCAAGGGCTTCAAGACGCGGCGGAAGCGCAAGCATTCGAACAAGTACATCATTCGCCGGCGCGGTCGGTAGGAAACACTCGCAGAGAACAGCAGCATGGCGCGTTCACTCAGAAAAGGGCCGTTCGTCTACTACAAGCTTCAGCGGAAGGTTGACGAACTGAATAAGTCCGGACAGAAAAAGGTGATCAAGACGTGGAGCCGCGGCTCGATGATCACGCCGGAATTTGTAGGCCACACGTTCGCCGTACACAACGGCAAACAGTTCATCCCTGTGTATGTGACGGAGAACATGGTCGGTCACAAACTGGGCGAGTTCTCGCCGACACGGAGTTTCCGTGGTCACTCGGGCGAGAAGCGCGACAAACGAGGCCGATAGCGGCAACAACCTCTTCGACTAGAAATGGAAGCGAGAGCTGTCAAGAAGTACATCAGGACGTCGCCGCGCAAAATGCGTCCGGTGGTGAATGTCGTTCGCGGCAAGAGCGTGCCAGAGGCGCTCAGCCTGCTGAACTTCCTACCGCAGAAGGCGACGGCAACGGTCAAGCTGACGATCATGTCGGCGGTCCACAACCTAATGGACCAGCATCAGGACGATCGACTCGACGAAGACTCGCTGTACATCCGCGAGATTCGTGTCGACGAAGGGCCGATGTTTGGTCGCTTTCGGCCGGCACCGCGCGGTCGCGCCATGCGCATCCAGAAGCGCACCAGCCACCTCACGGTAGTTGTGGGTCAGGTTGGCGTTGAGGAAGCGGTCGAAGAATCAGACGACGAATAGAAACCGAGAAGAGCTTTGGGTCAGAAAACAAATCCCGTAGGATTTCGCCTCGGCATCATCAGGGGCTGGGATTCGAACTGGTACGCAGAAAAGGACTTCGCGGATAAACTCGTCGAAGACCACGAAATCAGGAAGTACCTCAGCGCGCGTCTGAAGCGAGCCGGGCTTAGCCGGGTTGTTATCGAACGCACGCCGAAGCGTGTGATCATTACGCTCCACACGAGCCGTCCCGGCGTTGTCATCGGCCGTGGTGGAAGTGAGGTCGAAAAGCTGCGGGAGGAGCTCAAGAAGCTCACCAGCAAAGACATTCAGATCAACATTAACGAGATCAAGCGCCCTGAGCTCGACGCAAGCCTGGTGGCACAGAACATAGCCCAGCAGCTTGAAGGACGCGTGTCGTTCCGCCGTGCGATGAAGCAGTCGCTGACGGCAGCGATGCGGATGGGAGCTGAAGGGATTCGCGTGAAGCTGTCGGGTCGTCTTGGCGGTGCCGAGATGGGACGCGTTGAGCAGTATCTCGAGGGTCGTGTTCCGCTTCACACGGTGCGCGCCGACATCGATTACGCAGAAGGCACGGCATACACGATCTATGGCACGACAGGCGTCAAGGTCTGGATCTACCGCGGTGAGATCCTCGGGAAGCCTGACCTGAGCCCGAACGTCCAGGCGCAGCGGCAGCAGATGCAGCAGATGCAGCCCGAGCCGAGAAGCCGCCGTGGCCGTCGTCGCCGGGACGCAGCCGGTGGCAAACGGTAGCCGCACGAGATAACCAGAAACTTATTCAACGTAGAGCCTCCAGGTACTAGCCATGTTGATGCCGAAGCGGACGAAGCACCGCAAAATGATGAAGGGCCGGATCAAGGGCGTCGCACAACGTGGTGCGAACGTCAACTTCGGTGACTTCGCCATCAAGGCAATGGAGCCGGGTCGCATCACGAGCCGTCAGATCGAGGCGTCACGTATTGCCATGACGCGCAACATGAAGCGTGTCGGCAAGGTGTGGATCCGCATTTTTCCGGACAAGCCGATCACGAAGAAGCCCGCCGAAGTGCGAATGGGTAAGGGCAAGGGGTCGCCGGAGTTCTGGGTCGCCGTTGTCAAGCCAGGCAGAATCCTGTTTGAGATTGGCGGCGTCTCTCCCGAATTGGCGCGCGAGTCACTGCGACTTGCTCAGCAGAAGCTGCCGATCAAGACGAAGATCGTAACGCGACCGGACTACAATCCGGCATAGAGACCCGAAAGATGAAAGCAGAAGAAATCCGCGAACTGCGATCAGAAGAGATCAGGACGCGCATCAAGGACGAGAAGGATCAGCTGTCGCACCTGGAGTTCCAGCATGCGATCGCCGAGTTGCCTAACCCGATGGTGCTGCGAGAGAAGCGTCGTCTTATCGCGCGACTCAGCACCGTGCTGGCAACGAAAGAGGCAGCCAGCGAGCAGTAGATCGCAGTAGACAGTAACAGAAACAGGACAAAACGGTAGTTGGTGAGGTTACGGCTCACCAAGCCCGACACGAGTGATGGCAGAAACGAACACGCGCGCAGCGCGAAAAGAACG
>JAUIJQ010000280.1 GCA_030431165.1 Rhodothermia bacterium
TGGGCACCGGGATCAACCAAGACGATAGACTTTGCCACGCTGTGGGTCGAGGACGAATCGAGTCTGTCTTCCGCGCATGCTATTCGTGGCTATGCCCGAAACCTGCTGGCGTATCGCAGCAGTCTCTACACACCCTACGTGCCAAGCGCAGACGCGTCTGGCTCGTTTCCCGATAACTACCTGCTTAGTCTTCCACACCCGAACCCGGCATCTCAGTCTGTGACGCTGACTATTGACTTGCCGGTGAAGGAGACGGTTGAGCTTAGTCTATTCAATGTCCTCGGTCAGGAGGTCGGCGCCCGCATCGACACGTTTGGTCCCGGAAGGCACGAACTGGAATTGAGTCTGGCCGATGTGCGCAGCGGGGTCTATTACTACCGCTTGAAGATTCGCTCCTACGTCAAAGCAGGTCCCGTTGTAGTTGCGCGGTAATGCTAAGCAATGGATCGGGCTACGCGAGTTCCGAGCTCGCCGTGCTGTAGCCGGCAGGCCAATGCAGGACTGCTTCGGGTAGAAAATTGGCGCAGGAAAAAATATGTGCTCAGTGGTTGGCGCTGACCAGTTCATTGAGCTCACTTCTCGTCAAGAGCTGACCCTTGGTGACGACTGCTACAACCGATCGCGTCGCCGTGATGTCTTCGAGCGGATTCCCTGAGAGGAGCACGAGGTCGGCGAGTTGCCCCGCTTCGATTGTGCCCATTTCATTCTCGAGCCCGAAGAATTCTGCTGGTCGCAGCGTCGCGGCCCGGAGTGCTTCAATCGGTGGGAGGCCCGCTCGCACCAGCATCTCCAACTCACTGTGAAGGCTGTACCCGGGTGCAGCGAGGGCAATCGGCGTGTCTGTCCCGGCTCCGATTGGAATTCCAGCCTCATACATCTCGTTCGTCATGGACAGCGTCCAATACGGAAACGTCAGGTCGCGCGGCGCTGCTGCGTGGTCGTTATCCGCCACTACACGCCATTCGGCCGCAACCTCTTCGGGCAACTTCGCCAGAAGCGAATCCCAATCCTGGCGCGTGTACGGAGGTTGTAACGCAAGCGCAGTGATGCGTAGCGTAGGCACCTGTATCGTGCCCATCATACTTCCAAAGACTTTGCGGCACGCCTCTTCGTCGTAGGCGCTGATCGACGGAATTCTGTAGGCGCGGTGGAGCTGTGACCTTAGCGCCGCGCCCGTGAGTCTGTCGTGATTGGCAAGGAGCTCCCTTCGCCGGGCGACCGCAGCGTCGGCTGTTGCCGTGCAGTCCATCTCGATATTGCGCAGGTGTTCCAGCGACTGAATCGAGGGGCCGACATCCCGGGCGCGCATCGAAAGCGGAACATGTGCGTCGATTGGCAGGCCGCGCGCCCCGGCCTCTTCAACGAGTACCTCAAATACTTCGGGCGTGACCATCTCGTAGATCTTGACGAAATCAACCCCGGCCTCGGCAAGGCGTGCCATGTTTGCGCGAGCGGTCGCGGGATCCGGATTGGAAATCCCGAGTGGCGTGCTGCCATTCGACCCATCGTAGACAACAAATTCGCCATCCATCAACGGTCCGGAAAAAAACACCCGCGGCGCGATTGCACCCTCGGCCCTCATTGCGCCGACAACCGGCGCGACGCGTTCAAGCAGACCGCCGGTATCCCGAATGCTCGTTACGCCATAGTTGAGGAAGAGCGCAGGCATCGCATCGGTTAGTCGCGGCTCGTACGTAAGGTGGACGTGGAAATCCCAAAGTCCCGGAATCAGGTAATGGCCGGTGCCATCCACCACATCGGCCGCACGGACACCTTCGCCGGTCTCCTGCACCGAGGTGATGCGGCCGTCGCGTACGACGACGGTTCGCGCTGTGCGGACGCCGTGCTCCGCATCGATGACGGTGACATTCTGAATCGCCAGATCGGAGATGGTGCCCGGCTGCCTGGTCGGATCTGAGCACGACGAGAGAAGACCGGTGACGGCGAGAAACAACAGAAGTCGAGGCACAGAATCTCCCGGATGGCTGCTTGGACGGATCGAAGGAGGATACGCCGACCCGATTCAATGCAAAAGCAGCGGCGCTCAGTCCCTCAACACTTCGGCACTTCAACACCTCAACACCTCAACCTTCAACCCTTCAACACGTCACCCCTTCATTCTCGCCAACACCTTTGGTTCGACACTTGCGGCCGCGAGAAGGCCTCCCCACAGTGCACCAGGAACCCCGGGACAGGCAACATCCTGCCCTGCAAGGAAGAGTCCGTCGATTGGTGTCTTTGCGCGCAGCGCGTTGCTGGCAACCCGCTCGGGTGTCACTTCGAGTCCGTAGAAGGCCCCGTTGTGGTGGCCGGTGAACGACACGGTTGATAGTGGGGTAGCGAGTTCCGAGAACACGATGAGTTCGGCAACATCCGGAAAGGTTGTAGCGAACTGTGCAAGGATAGTTCGCTCAGCACGGCGTTTGAAATCACGATAGTCTTCGCCGCGGTCAGCGGGCGTGGTGTCAGCCCATCGCGCAACCGTTGACCAATCCGCCCAGACATAAACCTCGCCCGAGTGTTTCTGGCGCAGGCCGGGCATGTGGGTCGGATCTTTCAGCGAGTCAAACGAGATGAACATGCCGGGCGGCGCGCCGTCAGGAGCATCCGTCCACACGGCATTAACCTCACCGTATGGGTAGACCCAGTGATTCGATTTTGTCGCCCCGGCGGCCTCGATATCGCCTTCGAACCCGAGGAACAGGTTGAAGTGCGCGATGCTTGACGACAAGCCGCGAATGTCACTTTTCCAGTCGTCGTGCCCGCTCGTTTCCGGGATGAGGTAGTCGATGGTTTCTTTTGCACCGATATCCGATATCACAACGTCGCCACGGATTTTGGTGCCGTCGTCGGTAACGACGCCGACCACGGTCTCGTCGTCAAAGAGCAGGCTGCTGACGCGAACACCGGCTCGAGCCTCGCCTCCACTGTTCGTGATCGTCGGGATCATGCCCTCGGCGATGCTGGTGCCACCGCCGACGGGGTACCACGCTCCACAATCGAGGTAGCCTCCGGCGGTCACCGCGTGCATCGCAAAGCTTGCCCTGCTTGGGCGTCCGCCGTGGTCGGCCCACTGCGCGGCAAACACCGCGGCCAAATCCGGATTATCCGTTATTTCGGCGATCACCTCCTGCGTCGTGCGTGCGCACCACGCGCTGATTGTGTGACGATTCCACCATCGGAGAACGTCCCCGGCGATCTCGGGCATTGCCCGCGTCGGGAAGATCTTGTCCATGGCCGCTCGCCCTTCTCGCAGCGCGGCAGTCCATGCTTCGATAGCCTCACCCTCATCCGGAAAGCGCTCTTTCAGGTCCATTTCCTGTGCTTCGTAAGGCCGTGAAAGCGACAGCGCCTCTGCCGACCCGATGTGCAGGTTGTCGAACACGGTGCCCATGGGTGCAAACTCGATCGGCGCGTCGGACAACCAGTCGATAACATTCCGGATGGGTTCTCCCGGCGCAACATAGTTGAGGTAGTGTATGCCGACGTCCCACTTGAATCCGTTGCGACTGAAGCTATTCGTCAATCCGCCAAGCGCTACGTGTTGTTCGAGGAGCAGCACTTTGCGTCCGACTCGTGAAAGGGCCGCGGCGGCGGCCATGCCACCCATGCCTGAGCCGATGACGATGGCGTCCCAGTGTGCGTCGGGTTGTGCGGACGTGACTCTCATGACTCATCTCCGGATGGTACAATGTCAATGTCGTCGTGCGACATCCATGTACCTGTGGGGCCGGCCCCGATCCGGATGTGATGATTCGACCTTAGTTATTGCCGGTCATGATCAGAGGAGCGACGACCGTTCCGCGCGCTGTACTTGCGGCTAGCAGATACTGACCTGCCGCGTGTTGTTGCAGGACATAGCCAACCTTGTGCGTTCCTGCGTCGAGCCGACCCCGGAATACATTGGCCACGTGTCGTCCGAGGATGTCATATAAGTTGATGCTCACATCGCCGGGTGTTTGCACGGTTAGTTCAACCGTCGCCTGTTCGCCGCTCCGCATCGGCGCCGGGTAGACGCGCAAGGTGAATCCCGGCAAGGTGGTCGGCGCCGTCAGCCCGACACCTGCAGCGCCTTCGTATGCCCCATGATCGACGGCGCTGGCGAGAACACGGGCGTTGCCGAGGATGTCGACAGGCAGCGCTTCGTTCAGGTCACCGTCGCTATCCAGGTCCAGTGTGTCTGCGGGCAGAACACTTGTCAATCCGGCATCGATAGCGGGTGAACCCGCTGACAATCGAAGGTCTCCTGGGCTGTACCCGGTCGGCCAACCACCACTCTCGATCTCCGCCGATTGAACAAAGACAGGGTCAGCGTCTATGATGAATTCGCCTGAATATCCGCCCTCGATGGTCGAATAAATGACGCTGACGATGTCGACCAGCGGTTCGCTTCCGTTTCCCCAGACAATCGAATTGCGGATGGACACGTTGCCGGCGACGACGCCACGCGTATGCTCGCCCAGGTGGTTCAGGACGCGGTTGGCCGTGATCGTTGCATTGACGAGGTGCACCGTGCTCCCTTCTGCGTAAACCGCCGCACCGGTTGCCCCCTGGTAGTCTGCCTTGGACAAGTTGCCGACGAATACAGCGTTTGCGATGTAGGTCGGCTGGGCGGATGAAACATAGAGGGCGCCACCACGAGCATGAGCGGATCCATTGTCTCTGAGCGAGTTCCCCTCAAACACAACGCCAATGCCCACAAGCCTGCTGTTGTCGTTGTAGATGGCGCCACCAAATGCAGGCGCGGAGCCTGCAAAAATGTGATTGTCGATGAACGATGATTCGAGCACGGCGACGTTACTGTCTCGCAGGTGAAGACCTGCCCCGAAGCCGACACCAAACGTTGTATAGTTTGAGTCGACGACAACGCCTCTCATGATCAATGTCGACTGATCCGCCAGAAGGCCGGCGCCGTTTACACCCGATGTGTTGGCGAACAGGGTGACGTCGGTTAGCGTTGCCGTGCATTGAGTCAGGTGAACGCCGCCGCCGCCGCCCCGGGCTGAACCGTCACGCGCATCGTTGGCGGTCAGCAAAGAACGACGGAGCGTTAAATCGCAGCGGTAGCCGGCAATTCCGCCGCCACTTTCCGGTGCTCTTCCGCCGCGGATTTCGAATCCGTCAATTGCTGCGGCAACGCTGTCCAATCTGACGACATGAAACGAATTGTCGAAGGCTTCCGGCTCTCCGATTTCGCCGCTCAGGATCGTCCGATTTGCGGTCCAGTCG
>JAUIJQ010000281.1 GCA_030431165.1 Rhodothermia bacterium
CGGCGCAAACACGGGGTGGCGCCAGTCGACCTGCCCGACCACAGACGCTACATCAGGACGCGTAACGCCCGACACCGTGGCGATTCCAAGGGCCTGCAGACTGCGCGAAAAGGCACCGACGTTCAAATTGTCACCAAACGTGACAACCACATTGCCGCCCTCTGACGCAAACCGCTGCAGCCCCGCGACCTCCCGCTCAGTCAACGACGCGAGATTTGCCACAAACAGAATTGTAGTCGTCGACGGCACCGCGCTCAACGTGCGACGCTGGGCTCGCTCGAACGAGAATTGACCAACAGCTTGTCGAGCCCGGTCAGGCGCAAACGCCTTCTCGAGGAAGTACGCGTCCCCGCGGATAAGCCCGGTCGACCCGCTTGGCGTACCATCAACAACGAGGACGGTCGGGCGCTGCGCAATCTCCTGCGTGAAGTAAAACGTGTTGTCCAGGCCAAGCACGTCGGATGGCAACGTCAACTCACCCTGGAAATAGCCGCCGCGATCAACAGCCCGTTGAAACGAGAACCGACCACCACTGCTTTCGCTGATCTGAGCCCGGTCGGATATCCCTCCGCGGGCTTCAAGGTCAACCGACGCCGAAGTCACGGAGCCACCTTCCGGCGCTGACACCTCCACGCGTCCGTCAATCCGTACAAGCGCTTCGTTGCCCGCGCGTTGGACGGCAACGGCGACGTCGCCGAAGTAGCGATTTGCATCCACCTCCCGCCCCACATCGACAGGCTCAAAATCAACGCCGGGTGCAAGATGCCAGTTGTCCAGCGGACCGGTCCAGCCAACCTGCTGCATGTCGCTGACGAGCACGACGCGGCGTGCCTCGTGACGTGCTGACTCCAGGAGTTCAGACGCGAGTCGAAGCGGCTCAAAAAAGTCCGTTGTGCGGTTCGCTGATGCGACAACATCCCCGACAATTGATCGATGCAGCGCGTGATCAGCGTCAAACCCGGATAGCTGCGTCGCAAAGTCTGAGAAGGTTACGACAGCAATTTCGTCGGCCCTGTCGGCGGCATCAATCCGGTCCAGCACCGCTTGGCGCGCTTCGTCCAGTACGCCGTCAACCTGCATGCTGTACGAGTTGTCGATCAGATAGACGACCGATTCGCGCTCCTCAGACGCCGCAAACGGCAACTGATCGGGAGGCAGGAAAGGGCGCGTAAACGCCAGGACAAGCAATCCGAGAATGGTCGCCCTCAGCATCATCAGCAACACGTCGCGCAACCTGCGCCGACGTACCCGCTCGAGCGGCGTCGCCGACAAGAACATGAGTGAACTGAACGGCACGGTTCGCGCACGCATCTTCCTGACAAAATGGAACAGCACCGGCAGTGCCATTGCACCCAGTGCCGCCAGGAAGAATGTGTTTACGAAGGACATGATCGTGTTCTACACACGTTGGCTTGCGTCTGCTACCGTCGTCGCCGGGACCTTCCCGCCAGGTAGTTGAACAGGGCGAAGTCGAGAGGCTGGTCGGTGGACAGGACGGAGTAGTCGATTCCGAGTGATCCGCACTCCCTGCGGAGTCTATCCTGGAATCGTTTGAGGTTCGCCATGTACTCTGATCGCGCGGCGTCTGCCTCAACAATGAGTCGCTCGCCGGTTTCAAGATCTTCGAACTCGGTCAGATCGGAGAACGTAAAGTTCAGCTCAGCAGGATCCATTACCTGGAAGAGCATGACATCGTGCCCCTTGAAACGGAAGTGTTTCAGGCCATCAACAACGTCGTCGAGGTTGTCGAGGAAATCCGAGACCACTACCGCGAGTCCGCGCTTCCTGTGGCGCTCCGCCAGCTCGTGCAGTGGCTTGCCCAGGTTCGACCGCTTCCCCAGCGAAACGTTTTCAAGTTCCTTGAGCACTGACACCAGATGCCCCTTTGTGCTGCGGGCCGGGACGCGCTGCACAATCTTGTCATCAAAAAGGGTCAACCCAACCGCGTCACGCTGCCTGACGACGAGGTACGCCAGGGACGCTGCGAGGTACATGCCGTACTCGAATTTCGATATGCCGGATGACCGATAACCCATCGACGCGCTGACATCAACGAGGAGCTGCAGATGCGTGTTGGTCTCGTCCTCAAATTCTTTCACAAACAGCCGATCGGTCCGCGCAAACGCCTTCCAGTCAACGTGCATCAGGTCGTCGCCCGTGATGTACGGACGGTATTCCATGAAGTCGACACTGAACCCCTTAAAAGGCGACCGGTGTAGTCCGGCGACAAACCCCTCAACAACTGAACGCGCGATGAGGTCAAGCCCCGAGATCTGCGAAAGCACATCCGGTCTGATGAAACGCGTAGGTGCCTTCTGCGAGCGCTGGGGCGCATTTGCTTGCTGCCTCTCGTTCGGCTGCGTTCCGGAATTTGTTGTGGTATGTGTCGTGGAAGGCACGGTCTTGCGGTGGGCGTCTGGGCGTCTTGTCAGCCGCTGATCAGGAAAGGCCTGACTGTGGTTCTTTTACGTACTCGATAAGCCGATCTATGATGTCGCTGACTTTGATCGACTCCGATTCCGCATAAAAGTTGGTCAGGATTCTGTGGCGCAGAACCGGCTGCGCGAGCGACTTGACGTCCTCAATTGAAACGTTGTAGCGGTCGTTGAACACAGCGCGCACCTTGGCACCGAGCAGCAGATACTGGGCAGCGCGGAGGCCCGCGCCCCAGCTCACCCAGTTGTTGACAAAGTCCGGCGCTTCTGGCTGCCCGGGGCGCGACGCACGTACCAGGTCAACTGCGTGCCGCCCAACATTCTCGGGTACGTAGACTTTCTTCACGAGCTGCTGGAAAGCCAGGATCTCGTCGCCACTAAGCACCGTCTCGACCTCCTGCGTGTTGGCTGATGTCGTAGACATTGCCACAGCCAACTCATCGTCGGCCGGAAGGTAGTCGATCACAACGTTGAACATGAACCGGTCAAGCTGTGCCTCGGGCAGCGGATAGGTACCCTCAAGCTCAATGGGGTTCTGCGTGGCCAACACAAAGAACGGCTTGTCCAGCGCCAGCCGCTCGCCGCCCGCCGTTACCTGGTACTCCTGCATCGCCTCAAGAAGCGCAGCCTGCGTTTTGGGGGGCGTACGGTTGATCTCGTCGGCGAGAATGATGTTGGCGAAGATCGGACCGCGAACAAAGTGGATCTCGCGCTTGCCGGTGGCCCGGTCTTCTTCGATAATGTCGAGGCCGGTAATGTCTGCCGGCATCAAATCCGGCGTAAACTGAATGCGCTTGTACGAGAGGTCGAGGACCTCGCCGAGCGACTTGATCAGCAGCGTCTTGGCCAGCCCTGGTACACCGGTCAGCAGGCAATGACCACCGGCAAAAAGTGCGATCAGCACGTGCTCAATGACGGCGTCCTGCCCGACGATCCGTTTCCGGAGTTCACCGATGACGCGTTCTTTTCCGGTTCGCAGCGCTTCGAACATCGCACGCTCCGTTACAGCGGCATCAGCACCACTCGACGACGCAGACGACTGGGAAGGCGTCTGGGCAGGCGACTGGGCAGACGGTGCGGATGACTGCGCCGGCGACGGCGTGGCACCAAGCGTAGGGTTGTCGCGGGAGGAATCCGAGGTCATGGGATAGTGTGGCTTGCTGCGTTAGTGTGTTAGCGCGTACATGAGAAAGTTGACGCCCATCTGGAAGGTCATCAGCGACGCGTTCTGGTAATTGTCATCCGGCCATTCCCAGCCATCGCCGAGATCCTGGTTAAAGGCAATCATGGCCATGAGGCGACCGTCGTCGTCGAACAATCCGAAGTACCGGTCTTCCGAGCCCATCCCGCTCTCTTGGCCGCCAACGCCGAAACCACCTCTACCGCCCCTGCCCCTTCGACCGCGGGCTCCACCAACAAGGGATGGCGCGATTACCGGATCAACCTCGTAGTAGATGCTCCAGATAAAGTGGTCATTGGGAATTTCAACTGGCTCGCGATCTGGAAAGACACGCTCAAGCTGGGTTAGCAACTGCATCCACTCGTATTCACCCCGGAAGTCGTCAAACAGTATGAACCCGCCCCGCGTGAGGTACTCCCTCAGGTTTTCAACCTCCTCGTCACCCATCTTCCAGTATCCCGGTTCGCACAGGTACAGCACCGGGTACTCAAAAATCCGCGGGTCTGATAGTTCGAGTACAACCGGTGGCCGCGAAACGCGCACCTTGGTCGTTCGCTCGAGGGCTTCGTAGAAGTTGTACTCGGCGGTCGGATAATCGTGTGACCACGTTTCCTCTCCGAAGCTCCGCACCCAGCCCTCGGCGTTATTCGCGTACTTGACCCGCACAAACGTAAAGCCGTGATCCTGCGCGACTGCACGTTCAGCGTGGCCAAACAAGCCAAGCAGAAGTGCGGTGACCAACAGAAGAGTACGCAGCCTGAGGACTCGCTGGACCGTATCCCCGCGATGCGGTGCAGTGTTATGCCGGCAGTTATCCAATCGTCTTCAGAAGATGTTTGTCCGGTGCCTTTCTACATGTCCACGTTGCCAGGCATGCCATCAACACATGCCAGGAGCAGTCGCTGCGCATCCCGATGCCCGGGCGCAATCTCGAGCGCCTGAAGCACAGCGCGCTTTGCATCCGGAATATCGTCGTTCAGATAGAGGGCATTCGCAAACTGGTAAAGTGCTTCGGCACGATCAACCGGGTCGAGCGAAAGTACGGCGCGCCGTTCACGTACCGCGTCGGCGTGACGCCCGAGCGACTGGTAGACGTCTGACAGGCGGGCGCGCGTGTCCCGGTCATAGGGATCGACCTCCAGAGATCGCTCGAGGTACCGCACCGCGTCTTCAGTGCGACCGTTTCGCAGATAGAGTTCGGCCAGCTCACGCGACTCTTCGTGACCGTGATCGGCTACCTGCAAGTATCGTTCGAGTATGGCCATGAGGCGATTATTGTCGGGACTGTCCCGGTATATCGAAGCAAGCGCGTGATACGCGTTACCCGGCCCCACGTACCGATCAAAAAGTGCAAGCGACCGACGGTATTCCGCTTCGGCATCCTGTGTGCGCCCGGCATCGAGGAGCTCCCGGCCGCGACGAAGCGAAGACGACAGTGCGTCTGACTGATCAATGCCACTGCCACCAACCGAGGCGTCGCGATTATCCGGCGCAAACACGTCGGGCAATCCGCCGAGCTTCTCACTGACAACAGCACGTTCCTGATTGAGGGCCTCCATCAGCCGCGCGTCCAGCGTAGCAACGCTCTCGCCCGTAGCACGCTCGAGGGCATC
>JAUIJQ010000282.1 GCA_030431165.1 Rhodothermia bacterium
GTTATCGCCATTGCGCGTGACCCGTGCAAGAAATGATTCAGGGTCGGATATCGGCCCAAATTCGCGTTCACTCCCAAGGCCCGCGTGGATGCCCCACGTTGAACCGTTTGACTGCTGGCGGCCGGTTGGGCGATCGCCGGTATCGGGGTGCGGGAAGCCCGAAGAGTTGAAGGCAAACGCGGCGAAGTCGGGTGGATCAACAGCGCCGCCGGCGTTTTGCACAACAATGAAATTCTCGAAGCCGGGAGAGGGTGCCGAGACGGTCCACGCGAGTCCGTCAAACTGAAACTGTGGTGGGCCGCCCGCGATGCCGTCAGGCTCGGCGTCGACCAGGAGTTGAGTTCCGTCTTCACGGGTGAGATCGAACGTAGTGCAGAGGCGCTCCCCGGCGGTGGCGTACTCCACAACACACGTTGATTCCCTGAAAGTGACGGTATAGTTCTGGCCCGCGAGTCCAGCGGGGTTGACGATAGTCGCGACGGCGGTCGCATCGGTGCTCGTCCCAACGGCGGGCGCAGCAACCAGCGAATCTGCGTCAGTTGGGATGAGTAGAGGCCCAGCAGTGTTTGCTTGCGGCTGATGCGGTTCACCGCAAACCCGCTCGAGGTTACTTCGAATGACGCGAGGATAATAGCCCGGTTGGTAGGCATACGCCTCAACGCCGAAGCAGTAGGTGCGATGATTGGTGAGTCCGGCTACCGTGTGGAAGTGCTGGATACCCGAGTCCGATCCCCATGCAACCAGCAACGCCTCGCCGCCCGGCGGACCGTCGATGACCGTAGTGACATCGTTGGATACGTCGTACGTCGCAATACGCTCACCGATTGAGTCCGATGGTGAGGCAAATTGGTAGATGTTGTATCCCTCGAATCGGAATACGCCACCCAGGTACGAGATCGACTGTTCGTACTTGTCGAGTACACCAGTGGAACTCGCCGGGGTCCACGTCAGCGTGACGGCACCGTTGTACGGTGTGAGTGCAACACGTGGTGCGGGCATGTCTGGCGCGATGCCGAAGTCGTCGTCGAAGAAAGCCTGTATCGCCTCGTCGGCGCGGCGCAGTTCGGTGATCGAGTCGAGGTTGTCTGCGCCACGGGCATACACAACCGCGATGATCAGTTCCTGCTCATCTCCGGGCTCCATCGTAAACGGGCCGGAGCCCGCTCTGTACTTGCGATCGGAGGGTGCGTTCGAATTGTTCAATCCGTCGGCGTTGTACTCTGACCAGTAGGCCCGAACTACCGGATCACCTGGGTAGGAAAACAGTGTCGCATCTTCGGGTTCGTCGGTGTCACCAAACGTTATCGGACGGCCGTTGTTATGTCTACCCCGCAAGCCGTTATAAATGTGCTCGGGGGCGCCAGTCTCATCCCAGGTGAACAGAAAAGTGGTCATTGGCAGATTGCGAAAATCCTCGAGCACGCGCCTCCCCAATCGTGCCGACTGACCTGGCGCTGGTACAATGGGACCACGAACAAAGTCCAACCCGATAGCAGGTGGGGCAGCACCGTATCCACGAGGCCCTTCATCATAGTTATCCGCATTGTATGCAAAGCCCATAGCGAGGGATGTGTCAGAGCCGACGTAGTCGTCATCAAAGTTGCCGAGGTCAGCATCCTGAAAGATTCCGACATACGCCGAGTCAACACGGTCTACACCGCGGTACAGTATCCGGTATCGGTAAAAGGTAGTTTTGGCCGCAGGACCAGGCAGATCAAATGCAAACGCAGTACCGTGAATCTCCAGGCCGAGTGTGGCGCGCACTCGATCTCGGTCACGAATCGCGTTACCCCGATCGTTCATGATCCACCACAGCATCTGATCTCCAACGAAGTCCGGTCGTTCGCCCGCCGCAAGATCGATGACGCGATCTACCCGGGAAGCAAGTGGCTGATTGACCAGGTCTACTGGGTTCCCGTCCGCATCGATAGTTGGCGCACCCAGCCCGGTGGGCCAGTTGGCAAGATCTGACGAAGCCGTCCCGGCTTCCTCGAATGTGACAACATCAGAACGCGAAATCTTGTAGATGTGATCAAATTGCGAACAGTCGTTTGGGGGCAAGCCGCTGTCATCGAGCGGTCCCGGCCAGAAAGACGCTCCGTACATCTGACCAACCGCGCGAATCTCGCTCTCGACGATCCCGCCGATCCAGAGGTTTTGCAGGAACAGTGCGGATACCGTCGTATCCGGGTATACGGAGTAGACATGTGGCGAACCTCGCCAGAAAAGCATGCCGTCCCCAAAAATGCGCGCACGCACGTCGTTGATGTCCAGGTATGCCTCAGCCTCGGCCCGGTCGCAGTTGCCCGTCTGCGCAAATGTCGGCGGCGTCAGAATTAGCACCACGGTCACAACGGCCATGCAAACAAACCAATTCTCAATATGGGTGGACGCTTTAGCGCGTCGACGCGCTTTGCGCCCGTATGCATCGGGCATTGCTTCAGCCTCCATCCTCGTACGCGCGAATGATTGCGAACTTGACGATCTGGCTCCCGACACCCGGTACATCAACGTGAATCAGGTACAGCCCGTTGGTCAGCGACTTGCCGGCTGCGTTCGTCAGATCCCAGCGCGGCGGTGCTTCGTCCTCAACTTCGAGTACTCGGACTAGCGAGCCGCTCAACGTAAACACGCGGATTGTTGCGCCGGGCGGCACGTTTGTAAACCGGACTTCCGGCGAACCCGCCGCGACCTGATAATTCGAGAGACCGTAGAATGGGTTGGGGACAACGCCTATGTCTGCGAGTGCGGCCCCGGACTCCGATGCGGTCCGCGACCGAGGTGCGACCGGTCCCGTATCTACTGTATACACGTCGCCCGGAAGGAACGGCTTGCGCGTGGCGATGCGAAACACCGTCCCCTCTTCCGGCAGTGGCAACGCATACGGCGGCGACGAACCGGCATCGACACTCACCAGAACGGTTCGGCGGATGGTGTCGTGTGCCCAGGAGCCGCCTGACTGACCGTTCAATCCGAAGAAGGATTCGTATCCCGCTTCACCCGGTGTCAGATCAGCCGGCTCGCCCCAATAGATCCAATCGGTGTACGGGTCGTTGTCGCCGTCGTCAATGCCATGGTCACCGGCCATGTCGAAGGCCCGATCCGAGTATCCGAGTTCCCTGTAGACATCGAGACTCCCTTGACTCACCGTGTTGCAAGCCCATTCGCAGATCGCGGGGATCATCCGAACGTCGTCGGTGGGATCGTCGGGTGTTAAGCCGATACGCCATAGCTCAAAAGGGACATCGATAACCAAGCCGTCGTTGAAGCGCCTATATGCCTTTCCTCCCGACGCAGTAAACCGCATCTCGTAGTCATCGAATCCGATGAACGGCGAGGTTGCACCATCAGATGTGACTCGGGCCATGAACGATCCGGGGGTGTCGATAGAGCCAAACGCGAATTCGTCTCCACCGCCCGCATGGAATCCCCACGTAGCCGACGACGTTGATTGCTGTCGACCCGGGGTCGGGGCGCCTGAAGTTGTCGGGTGTGGAAATCCGGATCCCGCCGCAGCATACGCGGCATACTCTGGCGGATTCAGCGGGCCCGCCGCGTTGACGACCGTCAAGAAGTCGGTGATGCCGTAGTTGGGTGATATAATGGTCCACTCCAGACCGTCGAGTTCGAAAAGGGCATCGCCAAACCGGCCCTCGGTTCCATTGGTGGCGGGCGCAACTGTTTCGCCATCACTTCTGACAATTTCGTACGTGACGCACGGCGGTGCGTGCTCATCAGCCAGTTCGGCTGCGGTGCATGCGCGCTCCAAAAACCGGACCTCGTAGTTCAGACCCGTCACGCGCGCGGGATCAACAACCACCGCGCTGATTGATGAAACGGCAAGACCTCGAATCGGCACAGCGCTCAGCGTGTCAGGCGCTCCGCCGACAGCCAGCGCGGGCGACCCCAGTACCTCGAACGTGGATCGCGGCTCGACGCACTTGCGCACCAACTTGCTCTTAATGATCCGTGGGTAATATCCGGATTGGTGAGCGTAGGCCTCAACACCGAAGCAGTACGTACGGAAGTTTGTCAGACCCGTCACTGCATGGTGATGCTTGATGCCGGCATCCGCCCCCCACGCCGTTCGTCGTTGCTCGCCACGCTGCGGCCCATCGATAACTTCCTTCACCCCATTGTCGATATCATACACCG
Organism: Rhodothermia bacterium; assembly: GCA_030431165.1. Taxonomy (GTDB): domain Bacteria; phylum Bacteroidota; class Rhodothermia; order Rhodothermales; family JABDKH01; genus JANQRN01. The sequence goes on from JAUIJQ010000282.1 coordinate 4,156, forward strand.
CGATGCGCTCTCCGATAGAATCTGTCGGCGACGCGAACCGATAGACGTTGTACCCCTCGAACTCGTACGTCGCGTTTAGCGCAGGCGCAAACGCGCGATATCCGTCGAGATAATTCGACGACTCAGGGGCGTTTGTCCAAGTCAACATCACAGCGCCATCATAAGCCGTGACGGCGAGTTCCGGTGCATCGAGTGTGGCATGTATCGCGTAGCCCGAATCGGTAAACGCTTGCATGGCTGCACTAGCCCTGCGGAGTTCCGTCACGGAATCGAGATGCGACTCGCCGCGGGCCCATAGCACGGCGATCACGATCTCCTGTTCGTCGCCAGGCTGCATGGCAAACAGTCCCGAGCCAACGACGTAGTGTCGATTTGACGGATTCGTATGTGTGCCTTGACCATCGACGTTCAGCTCCGACCAGTAGGAACGAGAGACAGGATCACCATCATACATGAAGCGGGTACGTGCTCCGTCTGGATCTCGACCGCGATCATCCATGGATCGCGTAACGGGTTGACCGTCTTTCCAGATCGCACGCATGTAATTGTAGTAGTCGGCGGGTGACTGTGGATCCGAGTTCACTCCGGAGCCGCCGAAATACCTGATGAACGCAGTGATGCCCAACGTGTCGTCGGCGACTCGGGGACCGCGCACGAAATCGATACCGACAGCCGGTGGCGATTCACCATACCCACTCGATCCCTCGTCGAAGTTGTCGGCATTGTAGGTGAACGCAAGGCCGAGGGTTGAGTCAGATCCGACATAATCGTCGTCAAAATTACCGACCTGGGCGTCCTGCATAACGCCCACGTATGCATCCACGAGAGGTGCTGCCCCTCGATAGAAAATGCGATACCGGTAGAACGTTGTTTCGCCGGCCGGCCCGCCCAGGTCGAAGGCGTAGGCGGTAACGTGTACCTCCAGGTGAAGCGGCTCCGAACCTGTTTCGCGGTGTTCGTTGCCTGCGTCATTCATCACCCACCACAACATCTGGTCGCCGGTGAAATTCGGCCGTTCACCAGCGGCGAGGTCAATTACGCGCGAAGCCCGTTGTGACAACGGCTGCGACA
>JAUIJQ010000283.1 GCA_030431165.1 Rhodothermia bacterium
TGTCTCTGACGGTGAAGGTGCCGTCGTGCTGGGCAACCACCTGGGCGTCGAGGAAGACGGCACGCGGCGCGAGAATGGATCCGGTGCCGTGAGAGTAAGCGGCGCTGCGACAACCGCGTCGATCGGCCATCCGGGGGAAGAAGAGGCGCGCAACGTCTTGTTCGGTGCGTTAGCGATCAACGATGACGCCAGGGCGCGGGTATATCTGAACACACTCGAAGTATCCGACGATCAGTCCAGCGGCGTTGACCTCAGCGCACCGCTCGACATCAACGACGACGGCCCCACCTGTGGTACGTGGGCGCGCTACGATGAGTCGACACTGATGCCGCCGCGCGTGCTAGAGCTAACAGCTTCGCACGTCCGTGGCCTCACCGCACCGGGTGACACTGTTTTCGTGTACCGTGTTGAAGAACTTGGAAGCGGCAACGGTAGATACTGGACGCGTCGCGCTGAGCCGGTTGCGCTCGGCGATGCTGACGCCACAGGGATGTTCAACATTCCGATCTCAGCCGGCCCCGGTGACCGAATCGCGCTCGTTGCGCTCGCCACCGACGGGCGCACCTCTGAGCTGTCACAGGCTCGCAGACCGGTCATCTTTGCGCCGGGAATCGGCGGAACGTGGCTCGAAGCTTCTGACGGCGAAAATCTCTGGTTGCCGACGGCGCTGACGGCAGACGGCAAGAACGAGAAGATGAGACGACTGGCCCTGCGTCAAGACGGGGTGACAAGCGTTGAGCCGATCATGGCAAACGAGGTTCTCGAGCTAGGAAGCTACGCCATCTACGGGCCGGTACTCGCAACACTGGAAGATGCCGGATACACGGGCAACGACATTAACGAAAACGCGCCCACGCTCGACCTGTGGCGCTTTCCAAATGACTGGCGGCTGAGTACGGCGCTGCTTGCAGACGACCTCAAAGCAATGGTGGACCAGGTCACGACAACTTCCGGTCAGAACGAGAGCAGCGCTGCGAAGTCCTGCCAGGTTGATCTCGTCGCCCACTCAAACGGTGGGCTGATAGGATCGGTCTACGTCCGTCGCGACGCCGAACACGCGCGTGACCGCATCCATAGATATCTGACTTCGGGGACGCCGTATCTCGGCGCCGACCAGGCGTACGCGGCGCACGCGAATGGTTACGTTTTTGGCGCGGACGAAAGCCTGTTCCCATGGGACGTTGCGTGGGGCGACATGATCGCTATGACACGCAACGTGCCGGGCGCCTACGGTTTGCTGCCCAGTCGCGCATATTTCGAAGCCATGGACGAATCGACCCCCGCGTATCAACACGGCTTTGGCATCGTCAACCTCGTCGGCCAGCCGCAGTTTGGCTACGATTCAACAGTTGAGTTCATGACCAGTCCCAAGATGAATGCCGCTTCGCAGCCCGACGGACTCGCGCGCAACGCTGCAATCTGGACGAATGAACAGGACGCTGTACACGAATTGATCGATGACTGGACAAACTACGAAGGGCCACCGCACATCTTCCGACACGCGGGATTATTGCTGGGGATCACCGAAGTAGGGTGGCAGCGATCCGGCATCGGTCCGCGGGGCATTCCGGACGGTGAAACCTCGCGATCCGAAGTTGAAGACACCGACAGCCACAGAGCCTTCCGCGAAGGACTGGTGCCTGTCTGGGGCCCCGGCGACAAAACGGTTCCGCTTCTGAGCGCGTCCCTTGGCCGCCATCCTCTGGTTGGTGACCGTGACTTCTCTGGCGTAGAGGAGAGTCCATGGATAGAAGAATTTGAATACTTCGCGTGCGAACATGGTCCCCTCGTTGAAGAGGACTGTATGCCCGTCGACGACGAAGACGGCCCCACGTCCCTCGACCGCATTCTTGCCACGCTACAGTCCGGCGCGGTCGTCCCGGAATCATCCGATCCCGTGCACCGTCCAGGCATTAACAACGTCGACGGAGCCACGGTCGCGGGACTCGTAGACTACGCCACCGAGGTCATCTACGTTATGGCCGATGATCACGTGGTCGTGACGCTCGAGGACGGAAGCGGACGCCTAACCGGCCCTGCAGATCCAAGTATCCCAAACGACGTTGCCCACGAGTTGCCTGGCGTGCGCTACCAGGCATCGCGCTTTGCGGCGAGCCTCGCCATACCCGCTGATAGCAACTACACGCTCGTGGCGACGGCTGCTTCAGCAGAAACACGAGTGAACATCATCCGGCGACGGGTCGGATCGGTGGGGAGCACGCAGATTCTTTATCCGCTGCAGGTACTCGGCGCCGACGGAACACTGACACTTGATCTACTTGCGGCCGGCACACCCGACAACACGGCGTGGTCTGTTGATACAAACGGTGATGGTTCACCAGACGGCGATGTCGCTCCCGCTGTTGTTCTCAACGGCGCCGCGGCGGTTCCGGCGTTGCCGGTGCCTCAGCCACTTGAACTCAACGCCGCTGTGTCCAGCTCGGGCGATATGTCTACAACAACGCTCCGTCTGCCAGAGACGGGTACGGCCGGATGGACGTATGAACTCAGCGAGGCGGCTGCGTGGCTTGACCTCTCTTCAACCAGTGGCGACGCACCGGCAGAAGTGGAACTCACGTTCAATTCTGACGGCCTCAGCGACGGCGAGACGACTACCGAGCTTTCCTACCGCCTAATAAATGGCTCGTACGAATTTGCCGGATCGATCCCCGTCACACTCACGGTTGGCGTTCCTACGTCGGGCGAGCCAGATCACACTGGCGTCGTCGCGTTTGCATTACATCCGCCGTCGCCAAACCCGGCAAGTGGTGCCGTCATGGTGCGTTATGACGTCGCAGCGCCCGGGACGATACACCTGGCCGTTTACGATCTGCTCGGCCGCGAGGTGCTGCTGGTTGAAGACGTTCGCAGATCTGCGGGCCGTTACGAGGCGGCACTTGATGGGTCGTTGCTCGCGTCCGGGCTATACCTCATCCGGCTCAAAGCCGAGGCCGGATTTAGCAGGACCCAGAGACTCACGATCCTGCGCTGAGCCGCGAAACGATCAAACGATCTGGCGATTCCAACGAGCACACGATCCGACGATCACCCTTTCGTGCCCGACTTATCCGGCCGATGATTAGGTTCACTGCCGAGACCCTTTTTTGCCCCCATCCGTGACGCCTCGACTCCCGCCAGAAACCAAGCTCGTTTTTGCAGCCGCGTCGGTCTCGACAGCCGCGAATGCACTCCAGCAGTTAGCACCTGGCGACACCGGAATAAGCTGGGGCACGGTCGTGACACAGGCACGTCGGCACGACCTGGAGGGCACGACGTACCGCACCCTTGCTGACATGCCCGAAGGGACCGTTCCGGCCGAAACGCTTCAGGCCTTGCGTTCCGCCTTCTACGGACACGCCTCCCGGCATCGCGCGCTTGCCGCCGAAATTGTCCGCGTTTCCGAACTCCTTGAGCGTAACGGCATTCGCGCCGCAGTTCTAAAAGGACCTGCTGTTGGTGAGGTCGCTTATGACGACGCGACGTTGCGGGTACCCGGCGACATCGACCTGCTTGTTTCCGGCGATGACTTTGCCGGTGCGCGTGCGCTGCTGATCAACGATGGCTACGAACCATACGTGACCAATAATGATGGCACCGATGATGGTGACCAGAATCACGGTGAACGAGAGGTTCCAGAAACCGGCCTCGGGTACGAACTCGTGACAGACGAGTTCTGTGTTGAGCTCCATGTTGAACTTATCCCTCGTTCGTTCGGACAGTTTATGGACGAACCTGGTATGTTGTCTCGAGCCGGGAAACGTAGCGTTGTCAGCGCCGATCTGCTCGTCCTCAACCCGGCCGACGAGCTTGTCTTCCTGTGTGTACACGGTGCCAAGCACTGTTGGGATACCGGCCGATGGATCCGGGATGTCGCCGGGCTTGTGGCACGCGGTCACGAGTCTCTCTGGTACGAGGTGATAGAGCGTGCGAGTCAGCTCGGCTGCCTCCGGATGGTGCTGCTCGGCGTATTCCTGGCTGAGAGACACTTCGGTGCGACCGTGCCCGACCCGATGCGCCCGGCCCTGTTGCACGACCGGCGGATTGGCCCCTTGTCGAACGAGGTCGCGCGCTTTCTGATGGCTGAACCTGAGGTCGGCGAAGCGCAACGTCGGGGCGCCTTTCATCTGGCTGTACGCGAGCGAAAGCGTGACCGGATGCGTGCCCTTCGACATCAAATCCGCCTCGCAACGATGACATCTCCACGGGACAAGGCCATGGTGGAGCTTCCCGAGCAGGCACGCGGCTTGTACCCTGTCGTGCGAGCGCTGCGACTGGGATTTGTCAATGCGCCGGATTCAATCCGCCATGCTTTTCGCCTTTTGCGTGCAACGCTTTCTAGATGACGACCAAATCCGAAATCACGCCCTGTGATGAGATTGCGTTTTCGTGTTACGGCGCCGAAGTCGTTATCCGCTCTTCGATTTCGGGTTTGCTTGAGACCATGAAGAACCGGCTGCCGCCGCGTGCCGAGATCCGGCCGGCAGGGGCCAACTCTGGCGGCGAAGACTTCGATGCCACGATCTGTTTGGTAAAACCAGATCCGGATCGCCACGGCTGGTGCCTTTTTGTGGCGCCAGGTGACAAGCCGGAGTCGGTACCTGTCGAGCTCGCCGCGGAACACGTTGCAGACGCGCTACACTACGTTGTTGCTGAAAACACGAGCGAGTATTTGTTCGTGCACGCAGGTGCCGTAGCCATCGGCGGTCTGGGGCTTGTTCTGCCGGGCCGAACGCACGCGGGCAAGTCTACACTCGTTCGTTCGCTCGTCGAAGCGGGCGCGGTATACTACTCGGACGAGTATGCGGTTTTCGACGATGAGGGGCGGATGCATCCATATGCCCGGCCGCTCGGAATTCGCGACCCCGATGGCGTTGTTGAGAAGGTTCCGGTAGATGTGATTGGCGGTGTCACAGGGGAGGATCCGACCCGCGTCGCGCTCGTGGCATCTTTGGTTTATTCGCCCGACAGCTCCTGGGATGTGGCTTCGCTGCCAGCCGGCTCGTCAATCTTGCGGCTGTTTGGCAATACGGTTCTTGCGCGTGCTCAATCCGCCAGAGCGCTCTCGATCTTCGCAAAAGTGGCCGAAAATGCCTCTGCAATAGCCGGATCGCGCGGTGACGCCAGTGCAGCAGCGGCTGCGTTGATGGAATACGCCCAGGCCCTCGAAAAAAAGTGACCCGCCTTGTCACAAAAAATCAACAACTTGCGCGTTAT
>JAUIJQ010000284.1 GCA_030431165.1 Rhodothermia bacterium
GCCAGATTTACGTAGTTGATGCAGGCGATCAGCAGGACAAGAATGGCAATAACCGAAAACAGATAGACGTACCGGATGCTTCCTTGGGGGACGATATCGTGCAGTGCCTCACTGTGCAGATGTATACCGGTCAACGGGATAGTGGCCAGTTCGAATTTGGGCCCCGACTCGCCACCTGCAACAACGGGCAACACCACATCACCGAGTTGTTCGTCGAGCTGGTCCTGCGACGTACCCTCTGCGAGAAGCACGTACGTGTATCCGCTCGACCAGGAACGTTCCTGGCGCGGTTCATCCAATACGGCTCGAATTGAGAGCAAAATGTCGGCGCGCACGTGAACGTTTGTCGGCATGTCTTCCATGATGCCGACAACTTCGTAGTCGGTGCTGCCTGCTGACCACTCGCTGTAGAGGGCAAGCGTCTGTCCCATCGGGTCTTCATCACCGAAGTACTTTTCAGCGGCCGTTTCAGACAGCACGGCAGTAAACGGACGGTCGAGATCTTCTTCCGCACCGCGCTTCAGCGAATAGTCGAACACCGAAAAGAAAGAAGCCTCGGCTCCTATGATCGCGTCTTCGTAGAAACGGGTTTTGGTACCGGGTCGGGTGACCAGTGGGTTGCCGCCACGTTGCAGGCGTACGAAGTCTTCGATCACGGCGAGCCGGTGGAATTCATCCGCGACAAACGTCGGCGTGCTTGCCCATCGCTCGGGGTTTCCGTTTTGCGGATGAATGGTCTCGACGCGGTAGATGCGGTCCGCGTCGGCGTGCATCTTGTCGAAAGAAAGCTCCGAGCGCACATACAGTGTCGTGACAAACGCGCATGCGAGACCGAGGACAAGTCCGAGGACATTGATAGCGCTGTAGGTAGGCTGGCGGCGAATGCGCCGCAGGGTCAGGGCGAGGTGGTGACGAATCACGTGGTCGAGCGAGCGGATTGGTTTTGGCCAGCTTACGCAAGAAGGGTGCCGCTGCCAATGGCGCCGATCGCGTCGGCAAAGAGGGTTTGCGCGTCGCGGCAAGCGGCCGTGTGTCCGCTTATCGAACAGGGCTGTTCGGTTTCGAACGAGGGACCCTGAGCGTTACATTCTGGCTGATACTTTTCCCAGGCGCACGAACGCTTTGCGAGAGCAGAACTTCTGTTCAAGTTGGGCCGGCATGATGATGCGATGCGTTGGTACGAGCACATCGCTGAGACATCGATCTTTGAGTTGGTGTACTTGCCGATAGCGCGTTTTCGTCTAGCGCAGATGTACGAGGCCCGTGGCGATGACGTGCGTGCTCGCGAGTCTTATGAGCGCTTTGTCGATCTGTGGGAGTCAGCGGATTCCGCCCTCCAACCGCGCGTTGATGAAGCGCGCGCTGCAATTCAGCGACTTTCCGGCAGTTCCAGTTAGGCGGGACAGCCAGCGTCCTCGCAGAATCCTCATTTCGGCACAATCCCGTACGACCAGTGCGCCCATTCACTACGTCGGTCTAACCACCCACGACGACTGCCTTCCCGTTTGCTGCTCCGCTGCTCCCGCTGGCCCGTACGAAGTACATACCGGGCGCAAGTCCGCTAGCGTCGAGGCTGACGGGAGTCTCTCTCCCGCCCGCCATGACGCCCTCAAACGGCGTTGCAACCAGTCGGCCGGTCAAGTCGAATATGTCGACACGCACGTGTTGCTCCCGCGCTACGCGTACGCGAGCCATCGACCCCGCGGTGAGCGGGTTCGGATACGCCGGCAGCAACGTTATAGCCTGCGTCATCGGTACGGGCACTTCGACGATCCCGGAGTACGCGAGGGACCCATCGGTGTCGATCATCCGCAGCCTGTAGGCATTTGTCTGGCGCTCGTCGTCGCGGTGATCAAAGAGGTAGTCGTGCCCGACGTTGTGTGACCCGAGCGCTGAGACAAACGCGACCTCTTCGAATGACTCTCCGGTGCGCCCTTCGACTGAAAAGCCGGCCGTATTGACCTCCGACGCGGTTGACCAACGAAGCTGCACGCGTCCGTTGTCCACGACAGCGTCAAATGTGGTCAGCTCGACGGGTAACACCGAGCACCCGGCGAGAGAGCCGTCTATGACAAAGTCTGTTGTGTGGCCGTTTCCTTTTGTCGTTCGGATGCGAACGTTCGGAATCATTTCGTACAGCGCATAGGTGAACGACTCCAGTGATGAGCCGCACCCACCACCGCCGGAACAGATGCCGGGCCCCGACGCGTGGGAGAACCGGAGACCGGTCCAGGCGCCGTCAACGGTTTCGATAGACCGGTTCCAGTTTGCCACCATGGTTGCGGTGGTAGCGGTGTCGGCCGACGCAATTTCGAATGTCGCTTCGCGCAGGCGGTTGCCGTTGCCGTTTTGCGTGTTCTGGATAGTCCACGCATAGTAGAGGGGGCTGGCACTATCGAGCGTGACGCTGATAGAGCCCTGCTGGGCGGTGCACTGCGCGTGGGCCGCAGATACGCCGAGCGCCCCGAGCACGCATAACGTGCCGAGCACTCTGTAGAATGCCATGATGATGCCGCGATGTATGGGATCGATACGTCGCGCAATGGGAGTACGCGACCTTTCCAGTATCGACCGGTGGCGCCTACGCTCAAGTTCGCGCTGCAGCCAGCACGACGCTTGCTTTGACGGATGCGATCAACTACCCTGTTTATCACGGCCGTCGCTCTTCGGAGAGGTCTCACATGCCGACCGTCAGATTCACGGTAACGCGATTCGTTGCACCAGTGCTGGCAACCGCCGTAGTGTTTTCTGCGGCTGCCTGTCTAAATGTCTTCAGGTCCGTTGACGTTGTTGAGCTGCCTGTTGCGGGCTGGAAGACAACCGTCGTTTCCAGTCCGTTGAAGGTGCACCTCCTTGATGGGCGAACGGCGATTTTCCGAAGTGGCGCGTCGATAGGCGCAGACTCGATCGCTGGAACTGGAGATCTCTACGGACTGGCATCGACAGCTCCAATTGGCCGTGTTCGTGCGATTGCTATCGACAGCGTTGCGGCCGTGGAGGCGTTCGAGGCGAAAGTGGATGAAGGAAAGACCGTCCTCGTCAGTGCGCTTGCTACCGCTGCGGCAATTGTGGTGACACCACCTCTATGGGCCGCGATATTCGGTTCGTGTCCAACGGCGTATTCCTACGGACCGGATGGGGCGGTGCTTGAGGCAGAACTCTTTCCGAACAGCATCGCGCCGCTCTTCGAGATGCGAGACGTCGATCTGCTCTCTGCACAACCTGATTCCAGCGGACACCTTCGCCTATCGATCCGAAATGAGGCGCTGGAGACACACTACATCAACCACATCCAGCTCATCGAAACGCGTCACGGTCCGTCGGATCTTGTCTTTCCCGATCGCGACGGTCGTCCCGTTGCTTTGCGCCATTTGACGCCTATCCGCAACGCAGTAGATCGATCTGGTCGGTCGGTTACATCGCTCCTCTCGGCTGCGGATGGGCATGTCTATGAGACTTCGGAATCGACGATTGCTTCGGCGGACTCCTCGAACCTCTGGGATACGATCACTTTCTCGGTTCCAACGAGTGCACTTGCTGATGCTAATACCGATTCTCATGCTCACGCTGATGCTGATGCTCACGCTGATGCTGATGCTCATGCTGATGCTCGTGCTGATGCTGATGCTCGTGCTCGTGCTCGTGCCGATACGGCGTATCTATACATCAGGGCGCGCAACAGCCTGCTTGGTACGGTCTACTTCTACGACAAAATGCTTGCGGAGCAAGGTCCGAATGCGATCAAGTGGCTCGGCGACGACCTGGACGAAGTCGGCCATGTAGTAGGTCTCGCGGACTTCTATCGACAGCAAATGGGCCTGCGGGTTGAAGTTGAATTTGCCGGTGGCTTTAAAGAAGTGGGCCGCGTACGAGAGGTTGGCCCAATCGCATTTGATCATGTGGCTGTGCCGGTCCCGGTGCCCCGCAGCGCTAGCGACTCGGTGCAATTCAGGTTTCGGTTTGTAGCCGACGCGTGGCGCATCGATCAAGTAGCGGTTGGCATTCGAGCCGGTGAGGCGTCAATCCGCTACGTCAGTCCCGCATACCTTGATATTGGGCCCGAAGCCGACGTCGTCGCGTCTGCGGGAGAGGATGCTGAGGACCGCGTGTCACGTCTGCTCAGCGTTGTGGACGCAGCTGATGACGAATATGCAGTTACGCGACCGGGCGATGCATTTGATGTTGTCTTTGATCTCGGAAACAAACCTGATTCATCCGCCACCTATTTGCTTGCGATGCAAGGCTACTATGTCGAGTGGATTCGGGGCGACTGGCTTCGGTCGAATCGACAGGCGGCCACGTTTGAGCCAACGACGGCGTCGGTCGTTGATGCTATCAACCGTTGGGCCGGCGTCAAGGAGGAATTCGAGCGGGCATTCTTCAACTCGAAGATCCCAACGGCAGGCGAGAGGTCGGTGAGATGACACGTCTTGCCATCCTGGTTTTCAGCGTCGTCAGTTTTGTTATGTCGGCGTGTACGTGGGGGCCTCGCGCGTCGGAGCACCCCATGATTCGGTCTGCAAGTGGGACGGAGATCCGGCTGTACATGCCGGTTGGTTTTCAACCGGCTTCGGTAATTGGTGAGCTACTCGCTGCTGATTCGGCCGGCGTCTACGTTCGAACGGGACAAGGGCAGATCGTATGGGTGCGCCATGCTGCCATTCGTCTCGCGCGTGTTGAGCACGTCGATCGTCCGATTGGTGGATACAGAGTACCCGACGATCAAACGCTTCGGGAGATTCGACTGCATGCCCGGTTTCCGCAGGGTGTTTCCGACGAACTCCGGCAGCTACTCCTGAAGGAGGCGGGCCAGAGCGAGGTTATGATTGTACGTCCGGACACTTCATCTTCGCAACAGACAGACTCCACCGCAACAGAGCAGTCCTCTCTTTTGGATGAGCTTCGTTCATTCGCGCAGCCATTCCAGGATGTCAACCACGCGATCGCGTCGGGCTATCGGATGATCGGTCCCGACATGCCGAATATGGGCGAGCACTGGGTGAACCCACGACTCGCCGTATCGCGCGAGATAGAACGATCACGCCCGGCGATGCTCACCTACGTTGTGAAGGGCAACGTGCGCGTCTTGACCGGAGTCGCATACACGGTGGTCGTCTCTGGGCCCACAGAACTACCCGATCCGCCGTTTGCAGGAACGCACTGGCATTTTCATCAGAACACGATCCTGGAGGAAGCCGCCGGCCACACC
>JAUIJQ010000285.1 GCA_030431165.1 Rhodothermia bacterium
GGCGCGGAACTGGTGCGCGTGAACGTCTACAAACGGGTATCGCGACTTCGTTGTCGGATGCTCAGGCACAACGAGCGTTGAGACCGGCTCGTACTCTTCCCAGTACATGATCGGTGGTTGTGCGGCAGGGCGGTCAGCGGCGGCATCCGCGTTGCCGGCGCGGCCGGACTGGCCATAGACGGCATCTGTGCCGGCCGCAATCAGCAGCACGATCGCAATGGCAGTGATCCGTGCGTAGGGCATCGAGCTATCCTCGTTTGATCTTTCGGTTCATTCGCAACGTCGACTGGATCCGGAAAAACATCCGGGCGACAGGACGACCACTCAGGATCGGCAGCGTGAAACAGCCGCGTGGACCGGCCCGTGGACGTTGGCGGGACAAGGTACATACTCCGGCCCGGATCTGGCCCCGATCTGACCCGCATGCAGCGTCGGTCCAGCCGGAATCCGGCCCAAGAGCCGTACCCAAATCCCACGCGCGGATTTGGTAAGTTCCGCCCGCCTTGTTCAGCAATGCCGACGCGCACAGACAACATATCCGATCAGACCGAATCGGTCGAGTCCAACGGACTGAGCACGTTCGGGGGTGTCTTTACACCGTCGATCCTCACGATCCTCGGCGTGATCATGTACCTCCGGTTCGGCTGGGTTGTCGGATCGGTCGGACTGTGGAAGACATTTGCGATTGTCACCATCTCGACGGGCATCACGTTCGTTACGGCCCTCTCGATCTCAGCCATCGCCACAGCGCAGAATGTAAAAGTTGGCGGTGCCTACTACATGATCAGCCGATCGCTGGGCATCGAAACCGGCGGCGCCGTCGGAATCTCCCTGTACTTTGCGCAGGCGCTGTCCATTGCGCTGTATACGATCGGTTTTGCCGAGTCAGTTGTACGCGTATTCCCGACGCTCGACGAGAAGTTCGTCGGACTTGTCACGACGTCGTTCGTCGCGATTGTCGCGCTGCGTTCAGCCCGGGCGGCCATCCGCGCGCAGTATGTGATCATGGCGGTGATTGGTGTGTCACTGCTCTCTCTGGTGTTCGGATCACCAATCGCTGATGCCGCGGTGATCGCGGATTCACAGCCGGCGGGCGAGTCATTCTGGCTCGTCTTTGCAGTCTTCTTTCCCGCCGTGACGGGCATCATGGCGGGTGTCAACATGTCGGGGGATCTGCGCGATTCGGCCCGATCGATACCGCGTGGGACGCTGGCGGCTGTTGGAGCAGGTTACCTGATCTATATGCTCATCCCGCTCGTGCTCATTGGTCGCGCGACGACGGAGCAACTCGTGTCTGATCCGCTTGTCATGAAGCGTATCGCGTTCTGGGGCGACGCCATCGTGCTCGGCGTCTGGGGCGCCACGCTGTCCAGTGCGGTTGGCAGCATACTGGGCGCGCCGAGGGTTTTGCAGGCGCTGGCGCGGGACAACGTGTTGCCCCGGTCGCTCGCCTTCCTTGGTCGGGGCACACCGCAAACCGACGAACCACGAATCGGCACAGCCGTCACCTTCGCGATTGCGATTGTGACCGTCTACCTGGGAAACCTGAACGCAATTGCCCCCGTCCTGTCGATGTTCTTCCTCACGACGTATGGCATCCTGAACATTGCCGCGGGTGTCGAGCGATTCCTCGACAATCCGTCTTTCCGACCTGCATTCCGCGTACACTGGGCTGTCTCGTTCCTCGGCGCCATGGGATGCGTCGCCGTCATGTTCCTGATCAACGCCGGCGCGACAGCGGTTTCAATCATCATTGTCGCGGGCATCTACTTTGTACTGGAACGCAAAGAGGTTTCAACAACGTGGGGCGACGTTCGACGGGGCGTCTGGTCGCGACTGGCCAGCGCCGGTATTTTTCGGCTGGGCGACGAGTCTGACCCGAAAAACTGGCGGCCCCACCTGCTCGTGTTCTCCGGCGCCCCCACACGCCGCTGGCACCTGATCGACATCGCCCGGTCCATCACGCACAATCGGGCGCTGATGACTGTCGCGACCGTGCTTCCGCAGGATGTCGCGCCAGAAAGAATCAGCACCATGGAAATTGCGGTGCGCGAGCATCTCGACAAACGCGGCGTGCGCAGTCTCGTGCGTATTGTCCCTTCGGATGATCCGTTCGGCGGCTCAAGAATGCTGGTGTCAGCCTACGGACTCGGGACGCTCGTACCCAACACCGTCGTGTTTGGCGATGCCGAGAGCGACAGCTCCATCGCTGAATTCTGTCGCACGCTGTCGTACCTGCATGAAGCTCGCCGCAACGTTGTCGTTGTTCGACACAACAGCGAGCTGGGATTTGGCAAGCGCCGGATTATCGATGTGTGGTGGGGCGGCCTACGCGGCAACGGTGGATTGATGATAATTCTCGGATATCTACTCGCTGCGTCAATGGAGTGGCGTGGCGCAACGGTGCGACTGAATATGGTTGTCCCGCGCGACGCAGCCGCAGAAACGGCCCGCGCAAACCTGGAGTCGATCGTATCCCGCATGCGAACAGGAGCGACGCCGGTGATTCACGTCAGCGACGGTCGGCCGTTTGATGAGCTGCTGCACGCGTCATCACACGATTCGGATCTCGTGATCCTCGGGGTTGCTGAACCGCGCGACGACGACGACGACTTTGTGCGCTACTGGAAGAGCGTGCAGTCCCGGCTGAGCGGACTGCCGACAACGCTCCTGGTGCTCGCTTCAGAGGACCTGGCTTTCGACGACATTCTGCGGGACGATTAACGGGTCAGCAGGAACGTGCGCGACCGGCTATTCCCATGCAAATCGGCCAGTTGTCGCGCGCCGGGCGAAATAGAAAGACTGTCGTTTGCCTGATGCAAGGTGCTCAGCCTTGACGATGTTTTTCTGGTCTTTGAACAGTTCAAGAAGCTGCTTGTTTTCGATCTGCAGGTCACGAATCGGGGCACCCGCGTCGTAGAGCACCTCGTACCACCACATCTCCGTCTCAGTCTCCTCACCGCTCCCCACAACTCGGCCGCGGAGCTGCACGCCACCGCTCATGAGCACAAAGTGAGAATCGAGATACGCCAGAAACAACGAATCTGAGGACGCGTCGGTCCCGAGTTGCACCTCGCTACGCTTCAGGTGTTTCGCGATCGCGTCTTCAAGGTCGTGCTTGAAGTACTTGATGCGGGCGGCCACGTATTGCCCATCAACGCCAAGCTGCGCGTGCGTGACGTGGACATTGTGAACGACAACGGCGCGAGCCGGAACGCCGGGCGCCGCCTTTGCCGGCGGCGCCACGACTAACGCAGACAGGATACAGATCAGAACCAGTGTTGATCTCATCATCGCGAGTCGCCCGCTTCCCTCAATTCCGGAGCAACCCACTCATTATTTGAGGTATCAACATCTGCCATCGCCTCGTCGGGGTCGAGCATCACACGTACAACGGTCTTGTCGCTGAAGAATCCTTTTGTAAACGATAACTCGTTTGTGCGCCACGCATCAACGGGTACGTCAAAGCGATCGGTCGTGCCATCCTCGTACGTCACCTGCATTTTGATCGGCAGGACAAGGCCGCCCTTATTGTCTATCTGTACCCGATAGTAGTTGTCCCCGACGTCGGCCGTAGTAATCGAATCTGCCGGCTGCACTGTCACCGAGGCAATAGCCTGGTCGTTGTAGTGTGTGGTATAGAACCACCCTCTCCAGAACCACGCCAGGTCTTCTCCGGTCCCCTCTTCCAGCGACCGGAAAAAATCATGTGGTTGCGGATGCTTGAACGCCCAGTTTGTGGAATACTCCCGAAAGGCATCGTCAAACAACTCAGCACCAACAACCTGCTCACGCAGCATGACGAGCCCGGTAGCCGGTTTCCCGTATCCGTTGTTGCCAAAGGTCTGTCCTGGAATGATGTCAGAGTGCGACATGATGGGCACCTCGACGGAGTCCTTCATGTAGCCGACGATATTCCGGGCTGGACCACGTCGCGACGGATAGTCAGCATCCCAGTCCTTCTCGGCATAGTACTGCAGGTACGAGTTGATACCTTCGTCCATCCAAGTCCACTTGCGCTCATCTGAAGCAACGATCATGGGGAACCAGTTGTGTCCGACCTCATGGATTGTCACGGAGATCAGCGCATACTCAAGACCTGGAGAGTACGTGCCATCCGGCTGTGGGCGCGCACCGCAGAACGCAACCATTGGATACTCCATTCCGAATATCGGCCCGTGGACGTTGACCGCTTTCGGATACGGATACTCAAACGCCATCCGGCCATATGTCTTCATGGTCTGCACGATAGCGGCCGTCGAAACTTTGTCCCAGAGCGGCATCGCATCGCGCGGATAGATTGAGTGGAGCTCAACCACTTCGCCGTCGGTTGGTCGAACGTAGCCTGCGGCGTCCCAGACGTACGTCTTCGATGACACCCAGGCAAAGTCTCGAACGTTGTCTGCAACAAAGCGCCAGGTTAGCATGCCTGACTGAACCGGTCGCGTTGACGGATCCATGACTTCGTCGGGCTCGATGATAAACTTCGGCTCTTCTGACCGGAAGGCATCGCGCAGGCGTCGACGCTGGGTGTTCGTCAGGACCTCATCCGGATTCTGAAGGACGCCGGTTGCCTGAACGATGTGGTCCCACGGCACAGTAATGCTTACATCGTAGTTGCCAAACTGCAGGTAGAACTCACCGCGGCCGAGGAATTGATCCGTCTGCCATCCGTTGACGTCGTCGTAGACACTCAGTCGCGGGAACCACTGCGCCAGCTCGTACATCCAGCCGTCGGTCACACGTTCTTTTGCGCCGCGGCCATTATCCGGGACATTGAATGACCAGTCGATTTCCATTGACGTGGCTCCGCCAGAAGCGACGGGTTCCAGCAGGTGGACTTTCATGACGGTCCCGTTGATCAGGTAGCGGGCGTCGTGCATCCGTCCGTTCTGGTCAGCAACCTGCACGCGCGAGATGTCATATCCGCCGTCGAACGGTACGGGATTGAAGAACTGCCGAACGCGCGGCGGTAGATTTGCGGGCACGGCCTGCGAAGATGCGTAGCTGCGGCTGTGTTCGATCGAGCGAACGTTCTGGTCGAGTTGCACCCACAGGTAGGGCAGGTCGTCGGGCGAGTTGTTGTGATAGGTGATGTGCTCGCTTCCGGATACTCGGTGATTAACCGTATCCAGCTCGGTTTCGATTCGGTAGTCTACCTGCTGCTGCCAGTATTCAGCCCCCGGCGCACCCGACGCCGCCCGG
>JAUIJQ010000286.1 GCA_030431165.1 Rhodothermia bacterium
CCAGCTTCTCTTGCTGCACGAGTCGGTCCTTGGTTTCGCGCAGCTCCGTGTACGCCTTCTCGATTTCCCTGGCTTGTTCGAGCTCGCGGTCGCGTGCGCGATCTCGCTCGCGCTGAATCAGCCGTCGCCGCTGGAATCGATCAACAGCAAACACGCCGGCGGCAAACAACAATCCGTACAGGATGTACGCCCAGGTCGTACGCCACCATGGAGGCAGGATGGTCATCCGAACCGAGACACCTTCCGGCGTCCACACCCCGTCGCTGTTTGCGGCCTTTACCCTGAAGGTGTACTCGCCGGGATCAAGGTTCGTAAAGGTAGCGGCACGACGCGTGCCGACTTCGCGCCATTCCGATTGATAAGGCTCGAGTTTATACGCGTACGTATTGGCTTCAGGGTTGCTGTAGTGCAGGCCTACGTATTCGAACGTGATGTCGTTCTGGTCGTGATCTAGAACAAATTCAGATGTCTGTGACAGGGGCCGTTCAAGGGCTGAGTTGGCGCCCGGCGACACGGCCTCGCCGAAGAGACTCAGTGTAGTCAGGTTGAGCTGCGGCGGATTCGGATTATCTGATAACTCGGATGGGAAGAAGCTGTTGATGCCTTTGGGGCCTCCAAAGTAGAAACGCCCAGAGAACGGGCTCACGTGCCACGCGGTCGCGTTGAACGAAACGTCCTGGAGCCCGTTGTCGAGGTCGTAACTCTTGAACAACCGGGCTTCGGGGTTGTACCGGGTGATCCCGACATCCGTACTGACCCAAACGTTGCCGGCCTCGTCGCACAACACCCCCTGCACACCGTTATCTGGAAGATCACTGTTGGCCACGTTGTACACATTTACGGAGTCGGTCGCGCTGTCATAGCGTGTAAGTCCAAAGCCGTACGTTCCAAGCCAGAGTACGCCGGGTTCATTCTGCCGCTCGCACATTCCAAGAATGACCGTGGCAAACTCCGGCCCACGATGTGTGTACTCTCCGGTATCAACATCGAGTTGAATCAAGCCCTGCACGCCGGTGCCAACCCAGTGGGCACCACGCTGGTCCTGGTAAATAGCATTGACGTAGCCGATGGAATCGTTTAGCGGGTAGTACGTGAAACGACCATTCTCCCGATCGTCAACGCGAGTCAAGCCTCGAAATGGGATGCCCGCCCACAAGACCGATTCGCGATCTTCGTACACCGTGTGAACAGGAAAGCCGAACGTGTTGACAGAGTCCGGCGCGATATTCGGGAATCGCGTGAACTTGCCGGGCCGCGCTGGATCCATGCGGGCCAATCCATAGCGTGTACCAACCCAGACACGCCCCGAACCTTCAACGACCATTCCGTTTGCCGCAAGCAGCCCGTTCGGTGACACGGGCAAACTCTGCGGATCATTCGGATCGGGTTGATATACTGTCGCCGTGCCGGCAACCGGTTCTATATGATTGAGAAACGGCTGGGAGGAAACCCATACCGACCCATCTGGAGCCTCGTGGATGAACTCTACCCCGAAGGAATTGAGTTGTAGCGATGCCGCATCCCCGGGCTTTTCAGCGACAAGGTGGAACGGCCGGGACGCTCTATCTACGCGACCAACGGAGCCATCGGATGTGCTCACCCAGAGTACGCCTTGCCGATCGCGGTAGATCGCCTGCACCCAATTCCCTTCTCCGATCGACCGGGGATCCAATGGGTCGTGTGTGTAGGTCTGGACGACACCGGAATTCGGATCAACCCAGTGCAACCCGTCGATTGTTCCGAACCAAAGACTTCCATCGGCTTCCTGCGTAATCCCGTAGGTCCGATTGTCGACGTTGCTGAAGCCCGAGCGAATGTGGGGCTGATGATACTCGACAAAGGCGCCCGTCTGCGGATCAAACGAGTGCAGCCCACCACCAAACGTCCCCAGCCACAGATGTCCCCGATCATCCACGTTGATGTCCGTGATCGAGTTGGGCCATGTTGAATTATCGGGAATGCGGACCGGCCAGATCGATGGATCAATTACATACCGCGTCGTGTCTCCGGTTGTCGGGTCAAAGCGCAACAGACCCATTCCACCCAGCCACATGACGCCATCGCGCGTCTGCGCTACGGACCAGAACCGGTTCCCTTCGAAGAAGCGATCAATCTCCCTCGTCTCAGGATTCATCCGGTTCATGCCATTCCATGTGGCAATCCAGATCGAGCCGGCATCGTCCTCAAACAGGGCGTTCAGCGCATCAGTGCTTAGTGAATTTGGATCATCGGCCCGGGTTCGGAAATGGGAAAACGATTCGGTGGTTGGGTCATAACGACTGAGTCCGCTGCCATCGGAAGCAACCCAGACAGCGCCATCCCTGGTCTGCAGCAAATCAATCAGGTCGTCGACGTTGGCGCTTGTTGAGTCAGCCACATCGTGTGCAAAGTGCGTCAGACTGTATCCGTCGTAGCGATGTAGCCCGCCCTCCTTTTCCGCAAACCACATGTAGCCGTCCTGGTCCTGGAGGATAGACCGGACCTGCGTCATCCGTCCGCCAAACGGATGGTCGAAGTTCAGCTGACCGGGCGGATCAATAGGCAGTGCGCTGAGGGCGGATGGCTCCTGGGCGTAGGCGCTCGGAGCACTGACGAGAGCCAGCAACCAGACAGCAGCAACGATCGCGGGGATTCTATTCATCCAGGCTACTCCCAACGGAGGCTATCAACGGGATCAGCCAGTGCCGCACGCAGTGACTGATAACTGACGGTCGCCCACGCAAGCAGGAGCAACATGCCGGCGGCAAGCAAAAACGTGCCCGG
Source organism: Rhodothermia bacterium (assembly GCA_030431165.1). Classification (GTDB taxonomy): domain Bacteria; phylum Bacteroidota; class Rhodothermia; order Rhodothermales; family JABDKH01; genus JANQRN01. The sequence goes on from JAUIJQ010000286.1 coordinate 2,764, forward strand.
CCCAACACCAACACGGTACGAGAAGCCGCTCAACCATCCACTGACGGCGAAGTACCCGAGCGGAGCGGCAATCACAAATCCGATGAGCACGAGCCGAGTGAAGTCCTTTGTGAGCATCACCAGAATGTCTCCGAGTGTCGCCCCGAGAACTTTGCGCACGCCGATCTCCTTCGTTCGCTGCTGCGCAATGTATGATGCAAGCCCAAGCAGCCCGAGACACGCGACAAACAGCGCGAGCAACGTGAAGTACGTCATGAGACGACCAAGTTGGTTTTCGCGCTGGTAGAGCGCCTGGTAGGCATCGTCCAGGAACGAATAAACAAACGGATACCCGGGTGAGACCACACGCATTGTTTCACCGACGGCGGCGATCGTCTGCTGCACGTTGTCGGGGCCGACCTTCACAAAAACCCGCTGATAGGGAAACCACGATCCACCTTCCAGTGTGAACACAAGCGGCGCCACTTCATGGTGGAACGAATGGAACGTGAAGTCTTTCACCACCCCGATCACGCGTGTGCGACCGCGCAGGTTGAGCGACTTTCAAACTGCCGCATCGCCGTCTCATTGATAAGCACGCCCTCCTCTGCGTCGAGCAAGCGATCTTCCGAGAAGTCAATCCCCTCGACAAGTTCAAGTCCGAACACGTCGAGGTAGTCATGCCGGATCGCCGAGCGGTACACCTGTACACGATCGCCGCTGACACCTCCCTCCCACTGCCGCACGGGCGTCGCCGAGTCTATGTTCGTCGGATTGCCCTGTGCCGCGGTGACAGCGATCACGTTTGGCAACTGCAGTAGCTGCTGCTTCAGCGCGGGATACCGCTCGTGGATCAACTGGTCTTCGATCTCGATCGACACCACCTGCTCACGATCAACGCCGGTGTTGGCGGACTGGATGTAGCCAAGCTGTCGTTCTATCACGATCGCCCCGATGATCAACACCGTGGTTATCGCAAACTGCGTGACAACAAGTGCATTGCGCAGGCGTGTCTTGCCTTTGGTTGTACCCAGTATGCCTTTCATCATACCGACCGGCTGCATGGCTGTCAGTACAACGGCCGGGTAGGTACCGGCCAGAATACCCGCGATCAATCCGAGCCCGAGCAGCGCAGCCAGAAAGAGTCCATCTTTCGCCGGATCAATTACAATTGATCGACCCGTCAATTCGTTGAATGTCGGCAGTAGAACATGCGCAAGAACAACAGCGGCTGCGAGCGCGAGGATGGCCGGCACGATGGCTTCGCTCATGAACTGTCCGAAGAGTTGCTGCCGACGCGCGCCCATGACTTTTCGTACACCCACTTCCATGGCACGCGTGGCTGATCGTGCCGTGACGAGGTTCACGTAGTTCACACAGGCGATGAGCAAGACAAGCAGTGCAATCGCCGAGAACAGCACAACGTATCGGATGTCTCCGTTTGCCTGGAACTCGCCGTTGACATCAGAGCGCAGGTGGATGTCTGTCAGGGCCTGCGCCTGGTACCGGCCGATTCTGTCGGGATTGTTCTGGTAGAACTCGAGTTGCCCAAGGTGCCGCTGCCCAAGCGCCGCGAGATTGGCACCAAACGCATCAGGCGAAGTGCCAGGCCTCAGCGCGACGTACGTCAAGAAGCTGTTGCTGTCCCAGCGGTCGATGTAGTCCACATACTCCTGCGTGCTCCGAATCGGAACAGCAAAGCTGAAGGAGAAGTGGCTCGTGGATGGCGGATCCTCAACGACGGCTGTGACAACCATGTCTTTGGCGCCGTCAAAGAGCTCGCCGACGTATGACACCGTAAGCGTGCGGCCCACAACGTCGGAAGTCCCGAAGTACTTCTCGGCAAGCGACTGCGTAAGCACAATCGAACCGGGGTCAGTCAGCGCCCCGTTCACGTTGCCCCGGATGGCCGTCAGCGTAAAAACATCAGACAATCCGGGCGAAGCAAAGATGCCATCTTCGTAGAAGCCTGATTCGCCTGATACGTCCGGCTCGCCAAATTCCAACAGCGCCCGGGCGTGCGCAATCTGCGTCGCCGCTTCAACCTCGGGGACCTCAGTCGAAAGTGCGTCGACCAACGGGGCTGGTGTGCGTGCCCACGAGTCGCTGCCCATGAATTCGATCTCGGGTACTTCGTTGACGACGCGATAAACCCGATCTGCTTTTTCGTTGTGGCGGTCGTAGCTCAGCTCGTAGCGCACAAACAATCCGATCAGCGTGAAGCAGGTCAAGCCGATGGCCAGGCCCATTATGTTTATGAACGCAAACCCACGCTGTCGCGCGAGGGACCGGAGGGCAACCTTGAAGTACGACTTGAGCATATCGGTCGGGGGCAGCAGAACTTGGCGACGAGGGCGATCAAGTATAGCAAAAGCCGTCCTCACAGGCCCAACATCCGCACGCACCAAACATGGCTCGCTCTTGAGCCATTGCCCGGCGAACAGTAACCTTGTGGAT
>JAUIJQ010000287.1 GCA_030431165.1 Rhodothermia bacterium
GTCCGTCGACGTACTGGCCCGAGCTCTGCAGTTTTTCCACCCACGCAAACCATTTGCCCATCTGGGCCTGCGTCTCTTCGGCTGAGAGGCCGAGCTGGCCGTAGTCGGGGCCCTTGAAAATCAACATGAAGTCTTTCATAGCGTCAAGCGTTGAAGTGTGCTGTTATCGTTTCCATAGCCATGACGAACGGGCAGCGCCGAGGGGGACAGCGAAGTGCAATTTGAGGCAAACTTTTTTCCACGAACGCCCGTAACCAGCGTATGACAGTATACGCAGTCGGATTGCTGGCGATACTCCTCGCCGGTTACAACGGACACCCGCGGGCTGAGTTACAACCCGCCGATGCACCGCGGGCCGTCCCGACGTCCTGGACGCCCTCGACGCCCTCGATGTCGAGGACACCGGAGACATCTTGGACATCGCGGACATGGACATCCGGGACATGGACTTCCTGGACGGTTGCTGACGGGTTGCCTGCCGGCGAAGTCCGCGTCATCCACGTTCGGCGAGACGGGCGCGTCTATGTCGGCGTTCGCGGAAGCGGACTCACGGTCTGGGATGGCACCAACTGGTTGGCCGCGGCACAAGCAGATGAGCTTGCTGGTCCAGGCGTAGCAGATATCGTTGAACACGACGAGACGCTCTGGGTGGTTGGCCCGGGCGGATATTCGGTTCAGAGCGCCAACGGGTGGACGACGTTTCGCGACATCGGCGGATTAACGACCAACGTTGTCTTTACCGCAACGCCCGCTGCCGGTCGTGATCGAACCAGCGCGATCTGGCTTGGCGCCAACGGCTTCGCTGCGCGCCATGACGCCACAGGCTGGACGCACTTCGCAGAAGACGACGGATTGCCGCACCGCGTTGTCCACCAGGCGCACACGGACCGCGACGGCCAAACGTGGTTTGCCTGTCGACGCGGATTGGCTGTGTTGTCAAACGGCGAGATAATCGTCAAGTATCTGGATGTCAACTTCAGATCAATCCTCGAGTCTGCTGACGGCAGCCTGTGGTTTGGAACAAGTGATGGCGTGCTTGAGCATCGCGGCGATGATTGGACCTGGCATCAACAGGGGATGACGCTGCTTCCCAAAGTGGCAGATTCCACGGGTGGGATTTGGGCCGTCTCAGAAGGTGACGGCGCGTTCTATTATAACGGCGAGTTATGGCAGCAATTCACGACCGACAACGGACTACTCAGCGATACGGTGTACGACGCCGCACTTGCACCAAACGGCGCTGTATGGTTCGCGACAGCGGCGGGTGTTAGTCGACTTGTCCCTGGTGAAACTGACGAATTGCAGGTCACCTTGATTGGCAACGCGGGCGTTGCACTTTCTGATGGGACAACAACACTGCTTGTTGATATGCCATATCAGTCCGGAGCGTTTGGGTACCAGCGGTATGACTTCGCGTCGCTCGAGACGCAGGGGGATGTTGTCTCCGTGATAACGCATCATCATGACGATCACTTCGATGCGAGTCTGTTTGAAGAACGGGCGGGGTGGCGCGTTGTTGGTCCGCCGTCGGTAATGCGGCAGGTTGCACGCTCGCGCGTTGTCCACGGTGATGAGGTCCTTGTTGGTCGATTTGCGATTACCGTGGTGCCGTCGCCACACACGCCCGACCACCGGTCGTATCGCGTCGGGTGGAAAGATCACGTCTTCTATTTCGTCGGTGACACCGAGTCGACTAAAGAACTGCGCGGTCAGGAAGGCATCGATCTGCTGTTCATTACACCGTGGCTGAGCTGTACCGTTGATGAAGAACTAACCGCTGAAGTAGGCGGCGTCGAATCACGGCGGGCGCAGCGTACGCAACAGGCGTGGCGGGAGCTGGCGCCACGGGCAATTGCATATCACCTGCGGGCGCGTGGCGGCGATCGGGTGTGTGGTCCCGTTGAGACGGTGGATCAGGGGAGCGTTGTGACCTTCAACTAGTTCTCAGCACGTGTACTAAAAGCGACCGGTTCGTTTATTGAACTGGTCCGCCGCCTCGGCGTCGGTCATCTTGGTTGGGTACACGAGCGACGGCTTCCGGGTCGGGTCATCATGTTCAAGTATGGTCAGTATTGCCCCGTAGCGCAAAGCCTTGAGATACTGGGGGATCGATGGACGCTGCTGATTGTCCGCGACCTTCTTTCAGGTACAACGCACTTTAACGCGTTGGCGCGTGGGCTTCCCGGTGTTTCCAAAGGCTTGCTGTCAAGCCGTCTCAAACGCCTCGAAGAACACGGAATCCTCGAGCGCGTCGAGACCGGCGGCGGGCGCAGCACGACTGAATATCTCCTCACGGAGGCGGGTCGCGCGCTCAACGGTGTGATTGCATCGCTGATGGTGTGGGGAGCGCAATGGAGCTTTCGCGATCCGTCCCCGGAACAGCTCGACCCACTCCTTTTGATGTGGTGGATCAAAGATCGCGTAAGCACGGACAGGCTTCCATCTGTCCGGATAACGGTCGAGTTTGATTTCAGATTGCGTGAGCGAGAACTGTATTGGCTGGTGATGCGATCCGAAGACGTCTCGCTCTGTGTACAGCACCCCGGGTATGACGTTGATGTCGTCGTGGATGCCGACCTCGCCACATTCTACAAGGTGTGGATGGGCCGGATGGACTACGCGGACGCAGTGTCGACCCGGTTGCTGCAACTCGACGCGTTGCCCGAGCTCGTGCGGGACTTCCCGAACTGGTTTAAGTGGAGTCTGGCTGCTGAGACAATACGAGCGGCGCGGAGTGAGGCGGCGTAGTCACGACGCTGAACCTGTACCCGGTACGCGACCATGCGAACGATATCGATCGCGGCGCTTCTTGCGGCGCACGTCTTTTCCACTCCCCCGGCGCCAACAATCGGTCTGGCTGATCAATTCGGCGCGACGACTGTCGGCAGCGCGCGAACGGACGGTCACGGCAATGTGTCCGGCAATGCGTCCGGCAATGTGTCCGGCAATGCGTCCGGCAATGCGTCCGAGAATGCGTCCGAGAATGCGTCCGAGAATGCCGTGGCCATTGCGTGGAACGAACTCGCGTATGCGATAGCCGCCGAACATGACGGATTCTACTCGTTCATCGGTGTTCGTGCATTGGCGATGACACACCTTGCGATGCATGACGCGCTGAACACCATCGAGCCGGAGTTCGAGCGGTACGCATACTTCGGCGATGCGGGCGAAGAAGCCGACCCGGTTGCGGCGGCGTCAGCGGCCGCGTTCAGTGTCCTTGAGTCGGTCTATCCGGCGCGTGCCGACACGCTGCGCAGCGTGCTGACACGCTGGCTCGCTCAGGTCGACGACACCGTCGCACGCGACCGCGGCAAACAGCTTGGTCACGCTGCTGCCGCTGCGATCCTGAAGAAGCGCGAGGGCGACGGACATGAAAAGAACGGTGACTACACGCCAATGACAAAGCCCGGCGATTACCAGTACACACCGGGCTACGACTACGTGTGGAAGCCAGATTTCTCGGTAGCCAGGCCATTTGTTCTTGAGTCCGTCGATCAGTTCCGCGCTGGTCCGCCGCCTGCGATCACCTCTGCGCGATACGCAAAGGACTACAATGAAGTCAGGGCGATGGGCGTCGCAGATTCGAAACACCGAACCGCTGATCAAACGCACATCGCACACTGGTGGGCTGAATTCGGCGAACACGGCTGGAACCGCATTGGCCGGATCACCGCGGCCGCGCAGGGCTTGTCGCTGGCTGAGACCGTGAGGATGTTCGCGCTGATCAACGTGAACCTGTACGACTTGTACCTGGCGTCATTCGAGAGCAAATACACGTACGACACGTGGCGCCCGTACACGGCGATCCGGAACGGAGATGCGGATGGAAATGCTGCCACTGAAGCAGATCCGGCTTGGCAACCTGAGATGCAGACGCCGCCGTGGCCTGACTATCCGTCAACACACGCTGCGGTTGGGGCCGGCGGCGCGGAGATTGTAGCGAGCGTATTCGGGACGACGCAGGTGCCTTTCAGTATGGCATCGACAACGGCTCCTGCTGGCCATCCGGTACGTGCGTACGACGACCTGGATCGTGCTGCCGCTGATTGTGCCGACTCGCGTATCTTCAACGGGTACCATTTCCGATTTGCCACGGAATCCGGGTTGGTGCAGGGCCGCGCGGTTGCGCGACATGTGTTGCGATCAATGCTCAGGCCGCTGAATTGAGTCTGGTCGGCACCGGGGTATCCGGCAGTCAGATTTGCCTGCTGGATTTGCCTGCTGTATTGGCCGGTCAAATCTGCGGGTCTGATCCGCCCACCTGATTTGTCTTTGAGACTGGCCCGATAGACCTGCCCGTGGCGCAGTGTGTTTTGCATGGCCTGCCTGCGTCCCATCTTTCCAGACCAACTCAGTCGCTCGCTGAACAGCCTCGCGGACATCAACCGCGATGAAGACATTGTCCTGCTCGTCGAGGCGATCGACGAGTACACCTACGTCAAGCACCATAAGCAGAAGCTCGCGTTGTTGATCTCGGCGATGCGCCACTTCGCCAAAGAGCTGGAACGCGACGGCATTCGTATCGACTACGTCGCGCTCGATGATGCCGAGAACACGGGAGCGGTTTGTTCGGAGATTGTGCGGGCGGTGGAAAGACTGGGCTGTGACCGCGTTGTGCTGACTGAGCCGTCAGAGTATCGGCAACACCTCCTTGTGTCAGCGATGGAGGAGGGCTTGACGGTACAACTGGAGCAACGCCCCGATGACCGGTTCCTCTGCTCGTGCGACGAATTTGCCAGTTGGGCGGATGGAAGAAAGACGCTCACGATGGAATATTTCTATCGTGAAATGCGGAAGCGCACCGGGTACCTCATGGAGGGCGACGAACCAGTCGGCGGTCGTTGGAACTTCGATGCGGATAACCGAAACCGTCTCCCCGACGAACTGGCCGTTCCCGAGCGACCGGGGTGCGAACACGACGCGATCACGACGGATGTTATCAAGCTCGTTGAAGAGCGGTTTGCTGATCACTTCGGCGAACTTGATGAGGCGTCGTTTAGATGGCATGTGACCCGAGATGGGGCACGTGACGCGTTGGAGTTTTTCGTTGATGAGTGCCTTTCGAACTTTGGAGCATACCAGGACGCGATGAAGGCGCCTGGATCCGGTGACGAAGCCGTCGTGCTATTCCATTCGCTGTTGTCGCCGTACATGAACATTGGGCTTCTGGATGCGCGAGAGGGCTGCGAG
>JAUIJQ010000288.1 GCA_030431165.1 Rhodothermia bacterium
GCGATCATCTGCTGGATGTTCCTGTTTGTCGCGGATATCACGCGGGCGTCGAACGTGATGGTCTCAGCTCCACCTACGCGCGTAATCTCAAATGACTGCAGTGCGCGAAGCAATTTCGCCTGGAGATCGAGGTCGAGTTCACCAATTTCATCAAGAAAGATCGTTCCGCCGTCGGCCTGCTCGAACTTTCCGATCTTGCGGGCATGAGCCCCGGTGAACGAGCCCTTCTCGTGGCCGAAGAACTCACTCTCCATCAGCTCGCGCGGTATCGCCGCGCAGTTGACCACGACAAACGGTCCGCTCTTACGCTTTGAGTTGAAGTGGATGGCTTTTGCAACAAGCTCCTTCCCCGTACCGCTTTCTCCCTGGATCGCAACCGTGAGGTCGCCGCGGAGCGTCTTTTCGATGGTGTCGTAGACCTTGCGCATCGAGCCGGACTCGCCGACGAGTCCGCCAACCGAGAACCGCTCTTTGACGACGCTGCGCAACGTCTTGAGCTCGCGCTCGACAGATGCCTTTTCGCGCGCGTTCTTGACGACGGTGTCGAGCTTGAGCAGGTCATCCTGCCCCTTCGTGATGTAGTCGTAGGCTCCAAGCTGCATGGCCTGGACAGCGACGTCGATGACGCCCTGCGCCGAGACCATGACGACGGGGATATCGGGATGTGATTCCCTGATTCGTTTCAGCGTTTCCATACCGCCGATGCCGGGCATCATGATATCGAGCAGAACCAGGTCGGGGTTGTCGCCAATCCGCTCCAGTACGGCCTCGCCGTTCTGGAAGTGATGGACGTCGTGGTCGAGGTTCTTTTCGAGCCGATAGGTCAGCATGCGACCGTAGTGCCGGTCGTCGTCAACCACAAAAATCTTGAACTTCATGCGCGTTGGGAATGGGCTCGGGGCGCACGTACCCGGGCGGTACGTATCAATTCGAGAATCCATTCCTGTATTCGACCAATTCCGGCGATTCTTTAAGCCGCGCACGCGTTCCCATCCTGTCGCGAACCTTGGCTGTGAGGCGGCAGACGCTCCGGCAGACGCTGCGGCACACGCTCCGGAGTCGCTCCGGCACACGCTCCGGCAGACGCTCCGGAAGACACTCCGGAAGACACTCCGGAAGACGCTGCGTAATACGGCGTAATACGGCGTCATACACCGCAGCCAATGCGTCGGCGAACAGGGATCGGCGCGCGAGCTGTTCGTGCTGACCTACAGGAAGAATCGCGGCGGATTTGTAACGCGACGCACGAAGTATTCCCTGCCAGCGCTTACAAACGGCTATCCGGAGCAGGCGCTAGCCGGCAATCAGCCAGATGCCCACACCACCGACAACGAAACAATACAATGCGAACCAGGCCAGGCGACCCTGGCGCACCACGTTCAGCAGCACCTTGATCGCGGCCACACCCGATACGTAGGCCACGATTGTCCCGACGAGCAGCGCCTGCCACGAAGCATCGGCCAGGCCTGTCCCGGATATCATGTCGAGTGACTTGATTGCGGTTGCCAGCAGAACCACCGGGAGCAGCATCAGAAACGAGAAGTTCGCCGCCTTCTCCGGATTGGTGTTTGCGTAGATAGCGGTGCAGATCGTCGCACCAGACCGCGAAATCCCCGGCAGCATGGCCGCGGCTTGCGCCGCGCCAATGAGAAACGCTTTCGGGATACCTATGTCACCCGACGGCGCCTTGCGAACCAGCGTCAGAAGGAGCAAGACCCCGGTCACGAGCAGCATTGCGCACACAAACAATGGATCACCAAAACGGGCCTCGAGAAAGTCCTTCAGCGAGAGATATACAATGCCCGTTGGAATCAACGTAATGGCAACATTGACGGCGGTACGGAAGGGCTCGTTCTCCCTGTAAGACGCCGCAACCCGAGCCGGCTTACGCACTGCCGAAAGCGACTCGACGAGGATCGTGGCGAGACGACGCCGATACACCGTCATGATGCTAAGGGCCGTTCCAAAGTGGACGAACACCTCAAACGTGACATTCGCCTCGCCCTCTACCCCGAGGAGATACTGGGCAAGCACAAGATGGCCCGACGACGATATCGGAAGAAACTCCGTAAGACCTTGAATCAGGCCGAGCAAGGCGGCTTCCCACAAGTGCATCCGTGTCCCAGTCTACTGTGTTTAGGTGGTTTCGGCGGGTACCCCCGGCTCGACGATGACAACGCGCTGCCTGTCAACAAGAACCGTTCCCGGGGCGGCACCTCGCGGCTTTCTCACATACTTCTTCTCTGCTACGATCACCGGCACGAGTCCACTGCCGCGCGCTTTGCTGTGATAAGCGGCAATCTGTGCCGCGCGTTCGACGTAATGGTCCGGGATGGTAGCGCTGCGATTCGGCCTGCGCAATACAACATGTGATCCCGGCACGCCGCGCGCGTGCAACCACAGGTCGAATTTGCGGGCTGCCCGGGTTGTAAGCTCATCATTTTGCTTTGCATTGCGGCCGACCCAGACCTCATAGCCCGACCCCAGATCGTATCGCCTGTATGGAATCTCCGGCTTCGCGTCAGCGCGACTACTCAGGACGCGCGAAACAAGGTCAGGCGATTCCTTCTTCAGCGCACGCAGCGAATCTGGGCCGCTTACCGCCTCCAGGACGTCCACCGTCTGCTGAAGCTCGTCCAATTCACGCACCATCGCGAGGACCCGCTCCTCTGCATGCTCCCGCGAAAGACGCGCCGATCGTGCCTTCTCGTAATATCGCTGTGCATTCTCAACAGCCGACAACCCGGGCGCTACGGCAACCGTTGTGGGCTTGTTTTCGTCGAACGGGTCAGGCAACGTAATCGATACAAGATCGCGACGCTCGCCGTCTGGAATCTGCGTCATGGGCGCAGCCATGAGGATGTGCCCGAGTCGTTCATATTCGTCCGCGCGCGACGGGCGAGCCAGTTCGGCGCTGATCGCCTCGACCCGTGCAAGCTGCTTGTCCCGGTCACGCGTCGCAGTCGTCTTTATCGGACCCACCTGCTGATCGTATCGGGACCACGCGAGCGCACGCTTCGCAAATACCCTGCTCGCCTCGCTGACCGTGTCGAACACCTCCCTGTTCAGGTGCGGCGACCGCTCGCCCAGGTGTTGCAGCGTCAGTAATGACAATGCAACGGGACGATCGCCGTCCCAGTACACCGCGGGATGACGCGCCGCCATGGACTCAGCGTCCACGCTAGCGACGACGCCGACTAGCCGCTCCAGTTCGTCGTCTGTGGCAACTTGCTCGTTCCCGAACCGGAACACGCACTCGGCCGACAACAACTTGTTCATAAGCGGATTCAGTGCGCGCGCCAGTTTCGCTGCGGACTGTGAGACTCCCGCACTTTCATGCAGCAACGTGCGCGCACGCTCCATCCAAACGGAGGGATCCGGAGCGGACCGCGCACGCGGCGCCATGTCGTCACCAACCGACCTGAATCGATCAACAACATTGCCCGATTGGTCGAGCAACACGGCGTTCGCCTTCCCACCAAAAATCGTCAGCGCGAGGCGGGCATCCGAAAAGTCCAGATAGAGTATTCGGTCGCGGTCAGCGACGCGGACGCCCGTGACTTTTTGCCCCCGCAGTGGCTCGAGCACCGTAGCGACATTACGGCGAGCGCGTGCGGACTGCGGATCTGCAATCACAAAACGCAGCGGGCCCGTAAGTCGGGCCCGCAACGTCGCGTTCGTAGTTCCGGTGACTTCGATCGAAAGCTCACCGGGGTGTTGCGAATACACGTCGGCAACGGCACTGCCCGGGATGAGGGCATGCCATTCATCCGCGAGCGCACGCAGCACGTAGAATGTCGAAAGCATTCCTCAGGAACGCGCAGCGCGCATACGGCGATCGTAGACAAAAGACAGGACCCAGATCACCGCCCACGCAGCCGCCATGATCCACCAACGTCCCAACGCGAGCAACAAAACATTCGCACCGTACAGTACATGGAAGAACATCGACGGCGCAGCGTTGTCGAGCCGCTTTTTTGCGCCCGCAGCACGCAACGTTCCAGGTTTGACACCCAGCGCAGCCAGCTTAAGAATCAGCATCAGCGGCGTATAAATCAGGATAAATATCCGCACGCCGCCAACCCAATCGGCGGATACCGTCACAGCAACCGCAATCAATACGGTGCACACGATGTCGAGAATGACGCTCTTGAGCCAGGGCATAGATCGGATGTTCGTTAGGGAATGCGCTTCATGATCTCGTCGATAATTCGCTCCGCGAGCTTCGACGCCAACTCGTCCGCCAGGTCTTCGTCGATGATCTGGTCCTGACGCGCAATTTCTTCGGGATCAAAGAGGGCGATCTGATTTCCGTCGAGATCAAGGTCTGTGTAGTTCCCGTCGTAGATCCCACGCTCAACTTTCAATTCGGCCGAGCCGTTGACCGAACCCGACTCAACGCTGGAACGGCGCCTGACATCGTAAATCCGAAAGGCCGTCCGCGCTGTGCGCTCAATCGTGGCCTCACGAACAACGTAGCTGGTATCAACGGGATTGCGACCGCGCGTCTGCACCTCGTACGTGCGATCCTTGATCCGCTTCTCTTTTTCCTCGTAGCGGCTGAGTTCACCAACGACAACGTAGTCGGCGTCGATGGCACGACCGATGTCGATTGCATCCGCCCTTGAGATAATACGTGCGTTGCGCCCGGTGATTCGCCGCATCTCCCGGCGCACCGCAATCGGGTCGGCCGTCACCATGAACACCGGCGGGACAGCCCAATAATCGTAGAGCAGAACGTCGTTGAGGTCATCGACAAAAAGGTTCGACGCGCTGCGCATAGCGTCGTCTGTCTGACCCAACGGCAGGTACGCGACAATCACGGAGCCATCCGCTACCGCACGCTCCTGCAAGAGGGCCAGCTCGCGGTGTAGGTCGGTGTTCGGAGCAACCAGCGCGAGTCCACTCTGTGCATGGTCAAACGTTGCCCGGAACTGTCCGTCGTCAAAAAGTCGAAGCGCCCACACGTACTCAGTCCGCGCAATTTCGACGTCGATGGCTAACCGCTGCTCTTCGGTGATCGAGGGCCAGTCGCGAGCGCGATCATACGTTTCGATTGCCCGGGTGAAGTCACCGTCGGCGGAGGCACCCGCGGCGCGGGTCATGAGCTGCTCAAACGCTCTGCGATCAGCCGCCAACATGAGCTGATCGAGCTCAGCAGGACGCTCGACGCGTG